>JACDCJ010000027.1 GCA_013817655.1 Actinosomnolentus pattersoniae (SeqCode) | reverse complement strand
TCCGCTTCGTGGTTTCGCCGCCCTTCTTCCCGCCGATGCGGCCGATGCGGCCGAAGAACTCCTGGCCGTGTCGCCGCTTCGTCGTGAGGCCGCCTTTGCGCCCTGCCTCGCTTCGCGACATCTTGCCGTTCTTGCCGTCGTGGTTCGTGGTCTGCGCCACGGTGGAATCGCACCTCCTCGAAACGCGCCCACATTGGGGTGCAACTTGCTAGTACCCATCTGCCTGTCGGGCAAACGGTGCGAGCACGGCATACCGCACTGGGTGGCGTGGACGCACAGAGCGGGGGTCCAGCCAGGGGTATCCTCGGGGCCATGACCCCTCCAGACGCGCCCGGCCCGGCCGTGGCCACCCTCGAGGTGGAGGCCGTCGCGGTGGAGCTGGGCGAGCGATTTCAGGCCGCGGGGCACCAGCTCTATCTCGTGGGAGGACGGATCCGCGATTCCTTCCTGGGTCGCCGGGATCCGCGGGAAGAGCTGGACTTCGCCACGGACGCCAAGCCCGAGGAGACCGTGCGGCTCCTCCGCGGATGGGCCGAGCGACGGTACCTGCAGGGAGTTCGCTTCGGGACGGTCGGCGCCAAGAAGGACCGGCACACCCTCGAGATCACAACATTCCGCAAGGAGGTGTACCCGGAGCGGGATCGCCACCCGAGTGTCACGTTCGGGACCGACATCGGCCAGGACCTCGCCCGACGGGACTTCACCGTGAACGCCATGGCCGTCCGGCTCCCCGAGAGGGAATTCGTGGACCCGTTCGGGGGCGTGCGGGATCTGGCCGCGAGGCGGCTGGAAACGCCAGTGGAGCCGGAGGAGTCCTTTGGCGACGACCCGCTTCGCATGTTGCGGGCGTGCCGGTTCGCGGCCACCCTCGACCTGGTCCCGACGGCCCGCGTCGTCACGGCCATGCGAGCGATGGCAGACCGGCTCGAGATCGTTTCTGCCGAGCGGATACAGGGTGAGCTCACCCGCCTCCTGCTCTCGAATCGCCCCTCGGCGGGGCTGGAGCTCGCGGTGGAGACCGGGCTCGCCGAGCGGTTCCTTCCCGAGCTGACCGCCCTACGGCTCGAACAGGACCCGGTTCACCGCCACAAGGACGTCCTGCGCCATACCTATGCCGTCGTGGAGAAGTGCGAGCCCGATCTTGTGCTGCGGCTGGCCGCCCTGCTCCACGACGTGGGGAAACCGGCGACCCGCGCATTCACGCCGGAGGGAGTGCAGTTCCACCACCACGAGGTCGTCGGCGCGCGACTGGCGGACCAGCGCCTTCGGGCCCTTCGATACCCGACCGACGTGACCGTGCAGGTGGTCAAGCTCGTGGAGATGCACCTTCGTTTCCACACCTACCGAATGGGATGGAACGACGCCGCGGTGCGGCGTTACGTGCGAGACGCGGGTCCCCTGCTGGACCGGCTGAACCAGCTCGTCCGCGCCGACTGTACGACGCGCAACCCTTCCAAGGCGCGAGCCCTGGCGAGTCTCCAGGACGAGCTCGAGCTGCGCATCGCGCGCCTCAGCGAGGAGGAGAACCTGGAGGCGCTGCGGCCACCGCTCGACGGCAACGCCGTCATGAAGCGCCTTCGGGTCGGGCCCGGCCCGGTGGTCGGTGAAGCGCTGCGTTTCCTCTTGGAAGAGCGGATGGAGCGGGGCCCCATCGCCGAGGAGGAGGCATTCCGCCTGCTGGACGAATGGGCCGCCGCACGCGGGTGACGCTCCTTCGGTGAAAGGAAAGGAGGGCCGGCGATCGCCCCTTCGGGGTCCTCAGCTGGTAGCCCGGCCTACTTCTTCGTCTCCCAGAAGATCCGGTCGATCTCCGCCACGAGCTCGAGAACCTGCTGTCCCTGGGAGGGGTCGACGGAGCGCTTCGAGTCTCCTGCCGCCTTCGTGGCGCGCCAGAACAGGTCGTGGAGCTCCGGGTACTGCTCGAGGTGGTTCGGCTTGAAGTAGTCGGTCCAGAGCACCCACAGGTGGTGCTTCACCAGGTCGGCCCGCTCTTCCTTGATCTCGATGCAGCGCCCGCGAAAGACCTCGTCATCGGACGCCTGGTACTTCTCCTGGATCGCCTTGACCGATTCCGCCTCGATCCGGGCCTGTGCCGGGTCATAGACCCCGCACGGAAGGTCGCAGTGCGCATGCGCCACGCGGGACGGCCGCGCCAAGCCGGAGAGGACCTTCGATAGCATTCGAGCCTCCTTCTATCTACGGGTTTCGCGGATGCAGGCGCAACGCTACCACGGTCCCTGGAAAGCCCCGCGCGCAGGCTGGGCGTGGCTCGCCGCGGCACTCCTCGCCTTCGTCGCCTTCCGGCCGTTCCGAGTGGTCGTGAGTGGCCCCAGCATGCGACCGTCCTTGCAGCCCGGCGACTTCCTCCTCGCCCTCGGGCGCGCCCGCATCTCCCGGGGGGCGGTCGTCGTGCTGCAGCGGCCCGATCGTCCGGGCTACGAGCTCGTGAAACGGGTACGGGGTGTTCCGGGAGATCGGATAGGCGAGCGGCTCCTCGCCGCCGACGAGTACTGGGTGCTCGGCGACGATCCCGAGCGGAGTACCGACAGCCGAACCTTCGGTCCTGCTCGGCGGGCGGACATTCGTGGCGTGGTCGTCCTTCGTTACTGGCCGCTCCGGCGTAATCCTCGCGGGCGGCTGGTGTGAGGACTCGTGAACTCCCGGCGTATCGGCGAAGGCTAGTGCAGTGGGGGCGGAGCTCCCCGGTCGCTCCAGACGTCGTCTTCCAGGTCCATCACATCGGTCTTGTCTCTGCGGTCCGTCCAGATGAGGTCGATCCGGCCGGTCCTGGGGGCCGACGTGGCGTCGATGTAGTCCCCCAGGAAGATGAAGTCGCTGAGGGAGGACTCGCCGGTCACCACGATCGAGGGCCCCCAATCGACTCCACAGTCGTTCGACGTTCGCCTCGAGACGTCGAAGTAGAGATTGGCGTTCGGATCGCCGGGCGGCGAGTCCAGGTGGTCGTAGTAGATCAGCGCCAGGTAGCACCCCAGTCCGCCGGAGCGCGGGTGCTGTACGGAGAGCGTGGCGAACCCCTGGAAGCTGTTGGTCGAATCGCCCAGGTCCACGAGTGGCGTCCAGGTGCCGTACGGAGCCGCCGCGCTGCTCGTGTACCTCACGTTCCCGCACTCGCCGTCAGACTCGCCGAGGGTGGGATCGCTGCTGAACACGACATGTGCCGATCCATCGGGAGCGATGGCCACGTAGGGAAACATCGCGGCGCCCCACACACGGTGGTAGTTGATGTCGGGACACAGCCAGAACCCCACCTCGTTGAGGACGTTGTCCGCGGCCGTCACCTCGCCCCCGAAGGTCTCACCGTGATCGGCGGAGTTGCGGCAGCGGATGTCGAACAGCGGGCCGCCGCCCCCCGGGTACCAACCGTCGCTCTCCGAGTGGTACCAGCAGACGAGGACGTTGCCGCCGAGGCCACCCGCGGGATGCGAACCCTGCAAGACATTGGGCGACGCGCAGCCGCCGCCCGACTCGCCGAGCGTCTCCTGGGGGCTCCAGGTCAGGCCGTAGTCGGTGGACCGCGCGAACACGATGTCGCATTCACCCGAACCCTGGAAGTTCGTGGTGGTCACATACAGGTTGCCGGCCGCCGACCGGTCGAACTTGTGAGTGTCCATCCAGGGCTTGTCCAACAGGTCGTCGGGGGCTCCGTCCATGGCCACGTGAGGACCGTCGACCAGGCTAAGGTCGCCCGACAGCCGGAGGACGACGATATCGCTGCTGGACACGTCCGATCGGATCGACATGTACAGCAGGTAGAACCACTCACCGTCCGGGGAGGTCCGCACCACCGGGTCGGAGCAGAAGTCACCGCCCTGCAGCAGCGGGGCATTGATCGGTGCGCTCCAGGTGAGGCCGCCGTCCGTACTCGTGTAGTACTGGCACGGGTCCTGCGTGAGGTCATGCGAGAACCCCACCACCGTCCTGGGGCTGCGTGGGTTCATTCCGATGCTCGGCTCGTTGGTGTCCTCCACCGGGTCGTTGTTGACGGGCACGTCGACGAGGGTAGGGGCCGCTACGTCGCCATTCGTGCGAAATCGGGTGGGCAGCGCCTTTCCGGCGAGCCTGCCCACCTCCAAGCGCTGCGCGATGCGCATCGAAAGTGCCCCGCTGGTCATTGGCATGATCCGCCTGAGATGGTCCTGTCGGCCTCGCTGCAGTTCCCCGGCACTGGGCGAGGCCAGGACGGGTAGGCCCAGGGACCCGACCCCCAACAGGAGGGCCATGGCCGCGGTCGTTCGCTTCAGCATCGACGTTCCTCTCTTCCCGATAGGCCGTCAATCGGACGCAAGACGCAGGCCGGTGGATCCCGACCATGCGTAAGGAAGCTCGGCGGCACGGTGCCCTTATAGCCGCATGCCGGTTCCGGGGCAACCGCCCAGCGTGCGTCCCTCTCGGCTCAACGAGCCGCGGGCGGGGCGTCAGTCCGCGACGGGGATCCGGGGGCCTCCGCCGGCCGCAGCCGCTCCAAACGCCATGGGCCGCCCCGTCCGTCCCCGGAGATGTCGAGCACCGAACCGTCGGACGTCTGGACGCGGAAGCGGCGAAGGCGATAGCCGTCGCGCTCCTCGGTCCAGGAACGAAGGAGCTCCACCTCCTCCACCTCGCCGGCTATCGAGACCGCCCGGGGGACCTCGTCGGCGCGTCCGCCGGAGTAGAAGCGTACTCCTACGGCCGCCCGCCGGCGGACCCACCACGGAAGCACCGGCGTCCACGCGAGATACAGCAGGCCCACGAGCGCGACCAGCCAGCCCGTCGACAGGCGGGGGACGAGCGGTATGGCAGCGAGCGCGGCGACGACCCGCGCCATGGCGTAGCAGATGTCGTAGATCGAGAAGACCCGACCGCGGTAGCGGTCCGGGACCGACTCCTGCACGATGGTGTCGGCGGCCACCTTCCGCCAGGCGAAGGTCATCCCGACGGAGGCGGAGAGCAAGAGGATAGTCAGACCGGTCAGCCGGGGCGCCGTCGCGAGGGCGACCGTTCCCGCGACGGCGAACGCGAGGGCGACGATCCGCGGCTTGGACAGGCGCGACTCGAGCCATCCCACGACGGCGGTCCCCACCATGACGCCCACGCCGCCGGCGGCCACGATGTTGCCGTAGGACCCCACACCCTCCTGGAACTGCTCCTTGAACACGACGACCGAGAGGACCGCGATGAACCCGAGGAGAAACTGGTCCAAGGTCACGGAGGCGATGGCTCCGAGCGCGGGAGGCGTGGCGCCGAGCCGCCGGAGACCGCGGCGAAGCTCACCGGCGACCCGGCGGATCTCGGCCCCCATCGAGGCGGTCGGGCGGACCGCGCGGAGCGGATGCCGTATGAAGGCCGAGAACGTCGCGGAGAGCGGCCAGAGAGCGGCCGCGCAGAGCAGCTGCCCCGAGACCCCGATGAGATCGGCGACCTTGGTACCGATGACGATCCCGACGAGAGTGGCGAAGGCGCCGCCGATCGTCGCCATCGAGTTCGCGATCAGCAGGTCCTCCTCCGGGACCAGCGATGGAGTCGAGGCGTTGGCGGAGGCCAGGAAGAAGCGGTTCGTCGAAACCACGACGAGGGCGGCGACGAAGATCGGCCAGGAGTCCGTGTTCAACGCCACGAGGCCGAGCACCGCCGCGGTTCGCAGCAACGGGGTGACGATCATGATGCGGCGCCGCGACCACCAATCGATCAGCACGCCCGCGAACGGCCCGACGAGGGAGAAGGGTATGACGAGGATCGCGTACGCCTTGAACACCCCGAGGGTCGTGCCCTGTTTCTCGGGGTTCAGGAAGACGAGCTGGGTGATCAGGTAGGCCTGGAAGAACCCGTCGGCGAACTGGCTTGAAAGCCGTCCCCCCAGCAGGCTTCGAAAGTCCCGCGACCGCAGGGCGGCACGGGCTCGGGCGACGCTCCCCAGCACGCGGTGTAGCTTACGAGCTCGACTTGGCGTCGAAGAACGCCGACCAGTCCGCCTTCCTCGAGGCCCCGTTCCCGAGGATGAACTCCTCGACCATCTCGCGAGCGGCGTCGTCGGAGAACTGGACCGGCGGAGACTTCATGAAGTAGGCGCTCGGGCCGATGAGAGGGCCGGCGACGCCCCGGTCCAGCGCGAGGCGGGCGCACCGGATCGCGTCGATCACGATGCCCGCCGAGTTGGGGGAGTCCCAGACCTCGAGCTTCAGCTCGACGTTGACCGGGACGTTGCCGAACTCCGAGCCTTCGAGCCGGATGTGCGCCCACTTTCGGTCCTCGAGCCACGGCACGTGGTCGGAGGGGCCAATGTGGATCCTGTCCTTCGCCAGTCCGTCCCGGAGCTGGCTCGTGACGGACTGTGTCTTCGAGATCTTCTTCGAGACGAGCCGCCGCCGCTCGAGCATGTTCATGAAGTCCATGTTGCCGCCGAAGTTCAGCTGCGACGTCCGCTCGAGCTTGACGCCCCGGTCCTCGAACAGCTTCGCGAGCACCCGGTGCAGGATCGTGGCGCCAACCTGCGCCTTGATGTCGTCGCCGACAATCGGCAAGCCGGCATCGGCGAAACGGCGGGCCCATTCGGGGTCGGAGGCGATGAACACCGGCATGCAGTTGACGAAGGCACAGCCGGCATCGAGGGCGGCTTGCGCATAGAACCTCGTCGCTTCCTCGCTCCCAACCGGGAGGTAGTTGACGACGACCTGCGCACCCGACTCCCGCAGGGCGGCGGCCACGTCGACGGGTTCGTCGGCGGACTCCACGATCTGCTCGCGGTAGTACTCGCCGAGTCCGTCGAGGGTGGGCCCTCGCTGCACGGCAACTCCGATCGGCGGCACGTCGGCGAAGCGGATGGTGTTGTTCGGCTCCGAGAGGATGGCCTCGGCCAAGTCTCTCCCCACCTTCTTGCCGTCCACGTCGAAGGCGGCCACGAACTCCGTGTCCGAGACGTGGTACTCGCCCAGGTTCACGTGCATGAGGCCGGGAACGCGCTCCCCGGGTCGGGCCTCGCGGTAGAACTCGACGCCCTGAACCAGCGACGAGGCGCAGTTGCCGACGCCAACGATCGCGACTCGGATCTTCTCCTTCATCTAGGCACGCTCCTTCTGGGGTAGTGCGGCCGGCTGGCGCAGGGGTCGCGCCGCCACCTGCGCGTGGCCACGCTCGGCCGAGATCAGGTCGTCCAGCCATCGAATGTCGTTCTCCGTGGCGGAGAGCTCGTGGTTCATGAGGGAGAGGACGTATCCGTCGATCCGTTCGCGATACCTCTGCAACGAGGCCTTGAGATCGGTGAATCGCTCCTCCAGGAATGCGCGGCGCCGTTCCAGCAGGTGGATTCGCGTCTCCGGCTTCAGGTACTGGAAGAAGGCGAGGCGGACAGGAAACCCCGTGTCCTCGCTGACCTCGTGACCGGTTCGCCCCAGCAGGTCCGCGAAGAGGGTCTCCCCTTTGGGCGTGATGCGGTAGACGTTCTTGCGCCGCCCAAGGTTCTCCCTCGGGAAGATCATCTCGACGGCGCCTTCCTTCTGAAGGCGCTTGAGGGCGGGGTAGAGAGAGCCGTACGACACCCGCCAGAAGCCGCCCAGCGTATCCGCCAGGCGCTTCTTGAGCTGGTAGCCGTGCATGGCCCGCTCCTTGAGGAGCCCCAGGATCGCCATCTCGAGCATCTTCGGCCGTCGCCTTCCTATCGCTTCGATATATCCATTCGATATATCGAAACGATACATCAGGGTGGCAGGCGCGACAACCACAGGTCCCCGGCGAGTGGACCGCGGGCCTGCGCCCTAGTCCCGGGAAAGGATCCGGGCAAAGGCGTCCGCGACGACTCGAGCCCCAGCGGCGCTGGGGTGGAAGCCATCCTCGCTGATGAGCACCTCGCCCGATTCTTGAGATCGGGCGGCGATCCCGGCGGAGTGCAGGTCGACGACCTCCGCCCCGGCTTCTCCGGCGACCCGCTCGATGACGTCGTTGTAGGCGGCGGTCAGCTCGTTGATCCGCTCGGCCGGCGGCAGCACTCGGTCCGTGAGGCAGGGGGGGCCGCCGACGGGGGCGCCCGGACGGCATGCCAGGTACGCCGGAAGCCGGTCCAGCGGCGGGGTGTTGGCGACCAGCACGCGAGCGATGCCGCCCCGACGAAGGGAGGTCAACAGGCGCTGCAGCCCGGCCTCGTACGTCGCGGGGGGCACGCCGGCGATGAGGTCGTTCACGTTCAGCCAGACCGTGACGATGTCCGGCCGCAGCTCCAGGGCCTGGGGCAACTCGCGTTCGAGGGCGTCGGCGACCGTCGCGCCAGGGATGCCGAGATTGACGAAGACTGCGCTGCGAGGCATTGAGCTCCGGTACAGGAGTTGGGGCCACGCCTCTCGCACGGGGTCGTCCGTGCCGATGCCGACGGTCTCGCTGGCGCCCAAGGCGACGTAGAGCACGGGCGGGCCCGGTCGGACCGCCATCGCAGCGGAGTCCCCGACGGTCTCCCCGCCGACGCAGGCCGCCGGGAGGAGAAGGAGGGACAGCGCCACGAGGAGCGGGCGGATTCTCATGAGCCGGCGACCGCCTCGGTGGCGGGCAAACGGGCCGCGCGGAGTGCGGGAAGCACGCCGGCGAGCAACGCGAGGAGGGTGGAGCCCACGATCCCTCCGGTGACGATCGGGACGCTCAGGCCGAGGCGCACCCCGATCAGTCCCTGTGCCGTCAGATAGCCGTTGACCACCGAGGTCACGATCCGGGCGATGATCCAGCCGATCGCCGTGCCGACGACGCCGCCGAGGAACCCGATCACCGATGCCTCCACGAGGAACACGCGAAGCACATCCCGGTCGCGAGCGCCGATCGCCTTCAGGACCCCGATCTCACGGCGGCGTTCCCGGATGGCCGCGAGGAGCGCGCTCGCGATCCCGAGCGACGCGATGACGAGCGCGATGGCCCCGATCGCCGACAGAACGATCTCGACGACACGAAGGTAGCGCTGGACGGTCGCGATCAGGTTCTCGGGTGCGCTCGTCGAGTACCCGATGGCCGTGATCTGATGCCGCACGGGGCCCACGCGGTCGAGCCCACGTGCCACGACGAACAGGCCACTGTAGGCGGACGTGGTCACTTCGATGAACCCCCCGGATCCCCCGGCCGCCCGCCAGTCCTGGGCGAGCCGCGCGTACTCGATGGAGGCCAGGAACTGCCCCGGGGCCGCCTCCTGGGCCACAACGCCCACGATCAGCGCCTTCGTCCAGCGACCGCGGATCTCGTCGTCGCCAAGCGATGGATAGAACCGGGCGGAGGCCACCTCCACCTCGGTGCCCACCACGGCCTCAGGTTCTTGGGGATCGAGATCGAGGCGCTCGAGGTATCCCTGCGTGACGGCCATCTCGGTCAGCGCGCCTGGCGCAGGAAGCCGTCCCTCTAGCACGGTGATCGGAAGCTGCGCGGTTCGTTCGAGGTCGACGCCGACGACGGTGTCCAGGAACGGATCCACGTCCGGATCAGGCGGGATGACGAACCCGTGAACCGCGATGACCGGTACGACCGAGACGACGTCTGGCAGCGCGGCGATCCGGCGGGCGGCGCCGGCGTCGAGGTCTCTCGGGGGCCCCGGGCGGGCGTCGTCCTGGTCGACTTGTGATGGGTCGGGGGCCGCCGCGCTTACCCTGATGCCCGCCAGGGGGCCGCCCTTGGAGAGCTCGTTCAGGACGCGCGTCTCGGCGGTGGTCGCGATGGTCAGCAGCGCCGTGAGGAGCGCCGCGGCCAATCCCACGGCAAGGACGGTGAGGACGGCCCGGCCGAACCGCCGTGACACGCCCCGCGCCGCGAGCAGGAGGGCATCGCGCCAGGTCATGCGGCGACGAGCTTCCCGTCCCGGAGAGCCAGGCGGACGGACGCCCTGGCCGCGAGCCGGCGGTTGTGTGTGACCACTACGAGAGTGCAAGCATGGTCTCGGTGGATGGATTCCAGGAGGGCGGCGACGCGTTCCGTGGAGTCCTCGTCGAGGTTCCCGGTCGGCTCGTCAGCGAGGAGGACGCTCGGACGGTTCGCCATGGCGCGAGCGATCGCGACGCGCTGGCGTTCGCCGCCCGAGAGTTGCGTCGGGCGGTGCGCCGTCCGTTCCTGGAGGCCGACCGCAGCAAGGAGATCTCCGGCACGGGCTCGACGTCGTTGCCGCGGGACGCGCGCCAGGGCGCACGCCAGCTCGACGTTCTCGCGGGCCGAGAGCGTGTCGAGGAGGCCGAAGTGCTGGAAGACGAAGCCCACGGTGCTCCGCCGGTACGCGGCCAACTCATCCCCCTTCAGGCCGGCGACGTTCACTCCTCCAACGATCACGTCCCCGGCCTTCGGCCGCTCCAGCCCGCCCAAGATCGAGAGGAGCGTGCTCTTTCCGGCGCCCGACTGACCGCTGACCGCCACGTAGCCACCGGCCGGCACGTCGAGGTCCAGGCCGTCCAGGACGACCAATGGGCCGGCCGGTGTCCTGTAGTGATGGCGGAGAGCTCGGACGGTGATGGCCACCGCCTCGCGGGGCTGGGAAGCCTCCAACACGCATCCGAGGCTACTGGTTCGCTTCGGTTTTGGTGCGGGGACGTGGTTGCCGGCCGGCGGCCGGGTCCCTCGTAGACTAGCCCGCGGCCACCCTCCGACAACGAAGGCGTTTCGCATGTCCCGAGTACTCGTCATCGGCTGGGACGGCGCCGACTGGCGCATCCTGGATCCTCTGCTTCAGCGAGGAGACCTGCCGAATCTCGGCGCGCTCGTCGAGCGCGGTGGCCGGGCCGTTCTCAGGGCCCCCCTGCCCAACCATTCCTGGTCCGCGTGGCCCTCGTTCATGACGGGGGTCGAGCCGTCCGGCCATGGCGTGTACGACATCCTGGAGGCGAGGGGCGGCTCGAAGCGGCAGTTCCCGGTGACGTTCCGCTCGATCAAGGAGCGGACGCTCCTCGCCGACCTCACCAGGGCCGGAGTCCCGAGCGTGTTCGTCAACGTGCCACTCACCTTCCCACCGCCCCGGCTCGATGGGAAGCTGATCTCGGGCGGCGTGCTGCCGAAGTGGCGGCCGTTCACCCACCCGGAGGTGCTCGGGAAGGAGCTCGAGGAGGCGGGCGTGCCGTTCCCGATCAACGGGATGTCGTGGACGACGTTCCGCCACCGGCCGGAGCCGTTCCTCGACGAGGTGCAGGAGTACGCGCGGGCGCGGCAGAAGGCCACCGAGCACGTGCTCGACACGACGGAATGGCGGGTGGCCTGCATCGTTCAGGTCGAGACCGACCGCGTCCAGCACTGCCTCACGAAGTACCTTTCCGACGATCACCCGGATTACGCGGCGCTGTCGAAGGAACCGCTGGCCGACCGGATCAGGAGCGTGTACCGGCTACTGGACGAAGGACTCGGTCGACTCGTCGAGCGCACGGGCCCGGAGGACCTCGTCCTGTTCATGAGCGACCACGGCTTCCAGTCGTGCACGAGGGCCGTGCACATGGACCGGCTTCTGGCCAACCTGGGGCTTCTGGAGTTCTCCGCGTCGAAGGCGATCTTCGGGCCGATGCAGTGGGGGCCGATGCGCACCGCCGCTCGAAAGGTGTATGACGTGCTCGGCCTGCACGGACGCGTGCCCCTTCCGCAATCCGTGAACTGGTCCAGGACCCGCGCGTACACGAGCGTCCGCTCCACCGGTGAGGGCATCACCCTGAACCTGGCCGGGCGGGAGCCGGACGGGATCGTGGATCCGTCGGAGTTCGAGCGGCTCCGGGACGACGTGGCCAGCAAGCTGCTGGCGTTCGTCGACCCGGACACCGGTCGGCATCCGGTGGCCTCCGTCTTCCGTCGTGAGGAGGTCTTCCGGGGGAGGTTCGCCGAGGAGGCGCCCGACCTCCTGCTCGAGCCGGCGCCGCTGTACAGCCTCACGCACGCGAAGACCATGGTGGAGGACGCCGACTGGCTGTCCGGGGACCACCGCGTCGAAGGCGTGCTCGCCGCGGCCGGTCAGAGCGTCGATTCGGCGGGGCTTCCCGAGTCCGCCCGACTCGTCGATCTCGCGCCGACGATCCTCGCCGCGGTGGGGGCTCCCTCCTCCGTTCGGCACGACGGCGACGTCCTGCGATCGCTGGTCGGAGCGGACCTCGCCGCCGCGGCGGGCGCCGAGCCGCCAGAAGGGGAGGATGCCGAGGCCGGCTTCGGACTGGACGACACCGAGGCCGAGGAGGTCGAGGAGCACCTCCGGGGGCTCGGGTACCTCGAGTGAGGCGCGGATTCCGTCGGCTGCGGGGGGCGGTCGGCTCCGCGCTTCCGAAGGAACGGTTCGGCGACCACCTGGCGATCCTGGCCGGCACCGGACAGAACGTCCTCGGCCTGGCCGTATTCGTCCTCGCGACCTTCGGCACCAACGTCCTCATCGCACGGGTGCTCGGCGAGTCGGCCCTCGGCGTGGTCACCCTCGCGACGCAGCTGGCGTTCATCGGGGGGGCCGCCACCCGCTTCGGGATGGACGTCGCCGCCACCAGGCGGGTGGCGATCGATCTCGGGAAGGAGGAACCGGGGCGGGCGCGCGGAGTGGTCAACCGGGCGGTGGCGATCGCGGGGCTTGTGAGCTTGGCGGCCGGCCTCGCCCTGTTCCTCGCCGCCGCGCCCCTGAGCCGCGCGCTCACGGGCGGGGCATCCGCACGAACGGCGTTCCAGGCGGCCGCGGTGGCCCTTCCCTTCGTTGCCCTGTCGCAGGTGTACCTGGGGGCGACGAGAGGGCTCAAGATCATGCGGCACACCCTCTATATCTACTGGGCGGGGCAGCCGCTCCTCTGGATCGCGCTCATGGTGGGCGGGTGGGTCGCCGCGCGGACGGTGGGCGCGAGCGTCGTGGCGTACGGGGGTTCCTGGCTCCTAGCGACCGCGGCCGCGGCCTACGTCTGGAGGCGGGAGACGGAGCGCTTTCCCCGCCTTCCCTCCGAGCCGGGTGAGGTCGGAGCGTTGCTACGGTACGGGGCGCCGCGGGCGCCCGCCGCCCTGCTCGCGCAGGCCCTGTTCTGGGCGGACTACTTCGTCCTTTCCTTGTACGTCTCGCCGCAGGAGCTCGGCGTGTACGCGGCGACCGTCCGGGTGGCTCAGGCGCTGGTGCTGTTCCTGATCGCGGTCAACTACATGTT
>JACDCJ010000026.1 GCA_013817655.1 Actinosomnolentus pattersoniae (SeqCode) | reverse complement strand
AGTGGAGGAGGCGCCCGACGGCTCAGGCGAGCCGGAGGCTCCGAGGCCCGGAGCCCCGGGACCGGTGCTCGCAGTCTTCGCGCATCCGGACGACGCCGAGATCTCGGCCGGGGCGACTCTGGCCGGTTGGACGGACGAGGGCCGCTCCGTGCACCTGCTCGTCCTCACGAACGGCGATCGCGGTTCGGATGACCCGGGCGTCTCCCGGGTAGAGCTCGCCCGAACGCGACTCAAGGAGACCGAGACGGCCGCGGCGCTGCTGGGTCTCGCCAGCGTCGCGATCCTCGACGTCCACGACGGCGACCTCGCGAACACCCCGGAGATCCGCGCCCGGATCGCGCGCCAGGTTCGCGAAGTCCGGCCGGGGATCGTCGTCACGTGCGATCCCACCGTGTGGTTCTTCGGCGACCGCTACTTCAACCACGCCGACCATCGGGCGGCCGGCGCGACCACGCTCGACGCGGTGTTCCCCGGCGCGGGAAACCCGCACTTCTTCTCCGATCAGCTCGGAGACGAATTGACGACGTGGAGCGTCCCGGAGGTCTGGCTGGGATGGACGCTCGAGCCGAACCACCACCAGGACGTCACCGGCCGTATCGACCGAAAGATCGCGGCGCTGGCCGCGCATCGCAGCCAGGTGGAGGGCAACATGCTTGGCTTCTTCGAGGAGTGGCTCCCGCGTGAGGCCGAGGAGGCTGGCCGGGCGATCGGGGTGCAGCACGCCGAGTCGTTCCGCGTCCTGAACCTCATGTAGGCCTACCATTCCAGCATCCGGGGCTGCAGTCGCGCGCTTCCTCCGGAGGATCACTCCAGATCGACCCGAATTAGTTCTCCGTTCAGGCTTAGAAGCCAGACCGAATCCTCGGTGGCTGCGGCCGTGACCACACTCGAGAGACCCGATAGGGCCAAAGCCGGAGTGACCTGCCCCGTCCGCGTGTCGAACCAAGTGAGCTCTCGACCGTCGACCAACCAGATGCCGCCACGGCTACTCGTGCAAACGCAACGTAGTGGGACTCCCTGGCCGATGGCTGCTCCCGTGGGGCCTCCCGTACTCAGGTCGACAGGGCTGAACCCGCCATCGAGCGTAGCCCAGACCTGATCGGACACGAGCAGGATTTGCCCGCCGTCCGTCTGCCACGCCTCGGACTCAGAGGTAGCCGCGACGCGGTCGGCTTGCGGATCGATGACCTCCAGGACCGTGCCGAGGTCCCCCCACTCCTCCACGACGACGGCGCCAGGGAGCGCCACCACGCGCCGGATGAAGTCGTGCGCCAACGGGATCCTCGCGACGATCTTGTTGGTTGCGGGATCGATCCGGGCAAGCTCAGCGCGCCCTTCCGAGGGCGGGTCGAAAAACGACGCGACCCACACACCCGCCGCGTTGACGGCAACGTCTGCCCCTCGGGTGCCGTTCAGCGGAATGGTCGCGACGACCTCATTGGTCGCCGGATCGATGCGCTGAAGGATGCCCTCTAAGGTTAGCCCTGCAGTGCCGGTGACCCATAAGGCATCCTCCCCGAACGCGACCCCACCCCCGCCCCTCTCCCACTCCGGTATCCCATCGAGCGGTATGGTGGCCACGATCCTCTCCCTGGAAGGATCGATCCGTCGCACGAATTGGGGCAGTTCGGCCTCGATGCTGAAGGCGGTTACCCACACGCTACCCCCCGCGGCGAAGAGCGCCGTTCCCGTGCCCCTCGGAACGATGGGAAGACGGGCGACGAGCCGCGCGTCGATCTCAAGACGGGCGTCATTGGATGCGGAATCGGTTGAGCGTGTTTGCTGCTGAAACGCCCGTACCACCAAGCCCAAGCCCGCCCCGGCAACCACCAACGCAAGCACGGCGACGAGCGCGCGGCGGCCACGTGGATTGGCCGTTCCGGCGTCGGCCCGAGGTTCCCGTGTGGAGATATCCGGCCAGAGGTCCCGGCCCTGGGCTCTCGACAGGGCACGATATCGATCTTCCAGCCTAGTCATGGCCGTCCTCCTCCTGAAGCAGCTCGCGAAGTCGCCGTCGACCTCGCATGAGGTGAACTCGTACCGCGGCGGGAGTTGAGCCCAGGATCGCGGCTACCTCGCGAGCCGGGTACCCCATGGCGTCGCGGAGAACGAGCGAGGCTCGCTGCTTCTGGGACAGTTGAGCAAGCGCAACGACGAGCTCCCTGGCCGGCTCCTCCATCTCATAGGCGGCTTCGGGAGGAAGTCCCGATGTCGTTTGGCTGCGTCGCTTCATCTCGCCTGCGGCGATACGGTAGGCCGCGCGCCAGATCCATCGCTCCAGGTCACGGATTTCGCCCTGTCGTCTCAGCGCCTGGGCGAAAGCCTCAGCGACGACATCGTCCGCGGTGTGGGCATCACCGGTGAACGCAAGGATCGCCTGCCACATCCGTTGCCCTCGCTCTCGATATATGGGTTCGACCCGGTCGCGGATAGAAGTCTGCTGGTGCAACGGGCCTCCTCCTGTGACAGGAGCGGATCGAGACCGAAACGTGAACAAGGACACGCGCTATCTTCCCCAGTCGAGCATTCAATTGCCGGACCCGCATCCGGGTAAGGGATGCGCCGCCCTTCGTTCATCCGGGCGGGAACACTTTCTCGACGCTTGGAAGTGGGACACTCTTCGACCGTTGACAAGAGCGAGGCAAGGAAGATCGTGAGGTCGAGTCGATAAGAGGCGGTAGCCCAACCTCTTCTTGCTCTTGTTGGAAACCGTTTGAATCATGAATCCGCTCAGCGCTAGAAGGTAGAGAAAGAGGGAGGTCGGAACGTGGAAGCCGCCATCACCCCAGAGGGCCCTGCCCAGGACACGCGGCTGGCGGCGAGGGCGGTCGAAGCCGTGAAGGTGTACGGCGCCGGAAACGCCGCCGTTCGAGCGCTCGACGGCATCTCCGTCGAGTTCCCGTCCGGCCGGTTCAGCGCCATCATGGGGCCGTCGGGATCGGGCAAGTCCACGCTGCTGCACTGCCTCGCCGGCCTCGACCGGCTGACCTCCGGGAAGGTCTACATCGGTAACGTGGACCTGACCACCCTGGAGGAGAAACGCCTAACGACCCTCCGGCGGGACAAGGTTGGCTTCGTTTTCCAGGCGTTCAATCTCCTGCCCACGCTCACCGCGGCGGAGAACATCACGCTCCCGCTGGACATCGCCGGGCGGAAGGCCGACGCCGGCTGGCGAGACACGGTGATCGACACCATCGGCCTGAGGGACCGCCTGACGCACAAGCCGGCCGAGCTGTCGGGCGGCCAGCAGCAGCGCGTGGCCGCCGCCCGCGCCCTCGTCGGCCGGCCCGAGATCGTGTTCGCCGACGAGCCGACTGGCAACCTCGACTCCCGCTCAAGCGCGGAGCTCCTCGGCTTCCTCCGCCGGGCCGTGGACGAGTTCGGCCAGACGATCGTGATGGTGACCCACGACCCGGGCGCCGCCGCCTACGCCGACCGCGTCGTCTTCCTGGCCGACGGCCGGATCGTGGACCAGATGTCGGATCCGACCGCGGAGCGCGTCCTCGACCGCATGAAGGGCCTGGGGGGATAGGCGATGTGGAGAGCCACGATCAAGGGCCTCATCGCGCACAAGCTGCGGCTGGCGCTGACCTCGCTCGCGGTCGTGCTCGGGGTCGCGTTCGTCGCGGGGACCTTCATCCTGACGGACACCCTGAACCACACGTTCGACTCCCTGTTCACCCAGGCGAACGCCGGCACCGACGTGGTCGTTCGGGCGAAGGCCGCCTTCACCGACACTGGCGACGGGCCGAGCGGCGGAGGGAGCATCCGCGAGCGCATCCCCGAGACGTTGCTCGCCTCAGTCCGGGAGGTGGAGGGCGTGGCCGCCGCCGACGGCGTCATCGCCGGCTTCGCTCAGCTCCTTGACGAGCAGGGAGACGCGATCCAGGGCCTGCCGGGAGCCCCGGTGCTGGGGGTTGGGTGGAGCGACAACGAGGCTCTGAACCCACTCGACGTCCGCCAGGGGCGGGCGCCCACCGCGGACGGCGAGGTGGCCATCGACGCCGCCACGGCGAGGGAGAACGATCTTTCCGTGGGCGACCGGGTGATGGTGATCCTGGAGGGCCCTTCCGAGGAGTTCACCGTCGTGGGGGTCGTGGGCTTCGGCGAGGCCGACAATCTCGGAGGCGCAACCCTCTCGGCGTTCGAGATCGACACCGCACAGCGGATCCTCAATGCGGAGGACGCCTTCGACGAGATCGCCGTGGCGGCCGAGGAAGGGGTCTCGCCCGCGGACCTGCGCCGGCGGATCGCGGCGATCCTCCCGAGCGATGCCGAGGCCGTCTCCGGCCAGTCGGTCGCCGACGAGAACGCCGCGGAGATCCAAGAGGCGCTCGGATTCTTCAACATCGCGCTTCTGGTCTTCGCGGGCGTGTCGCTGTTCGTGGGCGCGTTCATCATCTTCAACACGTTCCAGATCATCGTGGCGCAGCGGACTCGCGAGCTCGCGCTGCTTCGCGCCCTCGGCGCGAGCCGCTCGCAGGTCACGCGATCGGTCGTCGCGGAGGCGCTGATCGTCGGCATCCTCTCCTCTGCCGTCGGGATTGCCCTCGGGTTCCTCGTCGCCGTCGGGCTGCAGGCGTTGCTGAAGGGGTTCGGGTTGGAGCTCCCGACCTCGGACACCCAGTTCCTGCTGAGGACCGTTCTCGTCTCGGTGATCGTGGGCGTGGGCACGACATTCGTGGCATCGGTGTTCCCCGCCGTTCGCGCGTCACGCGTCGCCCCGGTGGAGGCGATGCGGGCGGCGGCGCCGACGACGTTCCGCTTCTCTCGTGCTCGCCTGATCACCGGGGTGGTCGTCACGCTGATCGCCGGAGGGGTTCTCATGGCCGGGCTGTTCGGCGGCGGATCGAGCGCCGCGTCTCTGGTCGGGCTGGGCGCGATGCTCACCTTCCTCGGCGTGGCCGTCCTGAGCCCACTGGTCGCCGCGCCGATCGCGCGCTTCATCGGCGCCCCCCTGTCGCGGCTGTTCGCAACCACGGGCAAGCTGGGGCGGGAGAACGCCATGCGCAACCCGAAGCGGACCGCCTCCACGGCCGCCGCGCTCATGATCGGCCTCGGCCTGGTGGCGTTCGTGACCATCTTCGGCGACTCCGTGCGGGTCTCGGCCGCGCAGACGCTCGACGAGACGCTCAAGGCGGACTTCATCCTCAGCACCGAGCAGTTCACGCCGTTCACTCCGCAGGTGGCCAAAGAGTTGAGCGAGCTCCCTGAGGTCGCGGCCGTCGCCGACTTCCGCTACGGCGTCTTTCAATACCGCGATCAGACGAAGGACCTGAGCGGCGTGGATCCGACGACCCTCGATCAGGTCACCGAGATCGACGTGCAGGCGGGTAGCGTCGAGGACATGCGGGGCGGCGGCATCCTCGTGTTCCGTGACGAGGCCGAGCTGTACGGCTGGCAGGTGGGGGACCGCATCGCGGTCGGCTTCGCACGAACCGGAGACCAGGACCTCTCGATCGCCGGCATCTACGGAGAGAATCGCCTGGTCGGCGATTACCTGATCTCACTGGAGGACTTCGAGGCGAACTTCACCCAGCAGCTCAGCCTGGTCACCCTGGCCAAGACCGCGCCGACCGCGACCCCGGAAGAGGCGAAGGTGGCGATCGAGGCGGTTCTCGAGGGATTTCCCAACGTCCAGCTGAACAACCAGGCGGAGTTCAAAGAGGAGCAGGCGAACCAGATCAACCAGCTGCTGGGGCTCGTGTCGGCTCTGCTCGGCCTCGCGATCCTGATCGCGTTCTTCGGCATCGTGAACACGCTGGCCCTCTCGATCTTCGAGCGGACGCGTGAGATCGGGCTCCTTCGCGCCGTCGGAATGTCTCGCCGTCAGGTCCGGGCGATGATCCGGTCCGAATCCGTCATCATCGCCGTCCTGGGTGCGCTCCTGGGCATCGCGATCGGACTCTTCTTCGGTTGGGCGCTCGTCACGGCACTCGCCGACGAGGGGATCAGCCACCTGGCGATTCCCGGAACGCGTCTGGCCATCTACGTGGGGATCGCGGCGGTGCTTGGCGTTCTCGCCGCCGTGGGGCCCGCACGGCGCGCCGCCAAGATCGACATGCTCTCGGCGATTGGCGCCGAGTAGGGGGAAGCTAGCAGGCCTGGTTCAGCAGGCCGAAGGGACTCGCCGCGTCGCCACCCGCGGGGTGCCATTCGAGGTGGTCGTGAGGCGCCGTGCCCACCGCGTTCCCGCTGGTTCCCACGAATCCGATGACGTCACCGGGAAGCACCGCCCCTGTGGCACCGATGGCGGCAAGATGGGCGTTGTAGACGTATCCGGCGGGGCCGAACACCTTCACGGCGAGCCCTCCCACGGGGTTGGTCGCCACCTCGGCTCGACCGGCGAACGGGGCCAGCACGGGCGTCCCGTAGCTCGCGAAGACATCGATGCCCTGATGGATGTGCGCCCCGCCCCGCATGCTGAGGATGCCGAAGGAGTCCCGATAGGACCCGCCCGGTACCGGACAGGACTGGAACGTTCCGGACACCCGTGGAATGCTCGGCGCGGCGGGGACCGCCACTCGGGTCGCTGCACTCGCCGCTTTCTCGGCCTCCCGGGCGCGCTGGTCGCGCCGCCGCTCCCACTCGCGGAAGAACCGCGCGCGCAGCCGCTCGATCCGCCCGGCGACCTCCCGCCGGCGCCGGTCGAGATGCATCAGCGCCTCGCGTGTGCGTACTAGCTCATCCGCGAGCCGGGGCAGCCCTCGGGCGACCGTGATGTATAGCGTCGGTGCGGAGACCGGGTTCAGGGCGCCGGGCAGGGTGAGGCGCGCTGCCACGCGGTCCCTCGCTGCGTACAACCGGTGGACCCGTGACTGAAGGCTCGCGATGGTGCGCTCGATCGCGTCGTGCTGCCTGTGCGCGGCGGCTAGGGCGTGCGTCGTTCCGGCCGGGGTCCGCGCCGCGCCCGCCGGTGCGATCGACCCACGGAACCCAGCCGAAGCCAGCACGATCAGCCCACTCCCCGCGGCGAGCCCGCGGAGGAAACCCGGTCGCCGGTTGGAAGCCTTTCGCAAGCCGCGCCGTCCCGCAGAGGAGAACTGATTGAAGGAGCCAGTCTCGCTGGCCCCCAGCAGCGCGCTGGGGGCATTGTCCGAGTCTTATCCGGCGTCTATGGAGTCCCTTACCGGGGGCGAAGGCTCCGGCCCAACAACCCCTATGGCTTCCTCCCGGCGGCAAGGAGCACGTCCCGGAAGTCGTAGAAGCGGGCGGGGAACCGCTCCGCGAAGACGGCACGAGTCCGTTCACGGAAGGCCTCCCAGAGTCCGTCACCCAGCATCTGGTGCAGGAATCGGCCTGTCGCGCCGATCTCCCGGCTGACCAGGTAGTCGTCTGCGCTCATGTCGAAGCGGTACTCACGCTTTTCCACCACCAGGTCGCGCAGCCCCGCGTCGTAGAGGGTCTCCTTCACACTGCCGGGATCCGAGAAGCGCTCGGACCAGGGCATGGCCCGCCGGTAGGCGTCCCGGAGCATCTCCTTCCCGGCGAACTGGTAGGCGACCTCGTCCCAGGTCCGGCCGAACTCGTCGGCGCTCGAGCCCCAGGAGGCCGCGCCCAACCTGCCCGCCGGCTTCATCACCCGAAGCATGTCGAACAGCGCCGTCTCGTAGCGCGTGAAGTGCGAGAGAACGAAGGAGGCGACCACCCGGTCGAACGTCCCGTTCGGGAAGGGAAGGTCGATCGCCTCGGCCTGGGCGTACATCGCATCGCCGCCGTCTCGGATGGCCACGCGAAGCATGCCGTGCGCGGAGTCGATCCCGATGGCGACGCCGCCCCGTCCGACGACGGCTGCCGCGGCGCGCGCCCCGACTCCCGTCCCGGTGCCCACGTCCAGCAGCCGGTGGCCACTATCGACCCTCGCCAAGGCCATCAGGTCCGCGACGACGAGTGCGGTCCTGGGGCCCTGCACGCGCGCGTAGGCCTCGGCGATCGGGTCGTAGGCCCGCCAGTCGATCTCGCGCTCGACCGGGCCCGAGCGGCCGGGCCTGCGGAGTGACTGAAGGAAGCGAGCCCGCTCCGGCCGCCGGGGCTCGCGTCGTTCGCCGGGTTCGCCGAAGATGCGCATGAGAAGGACAAGGGTACCCGGCACGCTTCGGGGAACTGTTTCAGGTATGGGAGTTGTGCGACGAACACCTCAGAGGCGCGCCAGACGGCTGGTCGCGGGGCTGGCCGCGCTCGCGCTCGTCGGTGCCTGTTCCGAGCGGGGTCCCGGTCGGCCCGATCCACCGGACGCCTCCCGCGGCGGCGTGGTGGCCGGGAACTTCTCCACGAACTGCAAGCGGGTTCACTCGTCGAAAGACGACCCAATCGTGTTCCCGAACAACCCGGGGGAGAGCCATCAACACGACTTCTACGGAGGCGACCCGGCCTTGCCGGACTTCTCCTCCGTGACGTACAGCCAGCTTCGGTCGGCGCCGACCGGCTGCCGGGAGCCGGACGACACCGCGCTCTACTGGCAGCCGAGCCTCTCGCTAGGAGGCCGGGAGATCGCTCCGGTGCCGCTGAACGCGTACTACCGAAACGACCTCGACCCGGCGAGGGTGGTGCCCTTCCCGCCCGACCTGCGCATCGTCGCGGGCGACTCGACGGCCTCGGCCGACGCTCCCCAGGACCTCAAGCGGGTGTGGTGGTCGTGTGGCCGTGGCGGTCCGCCGAAACAGACCACGCCGATAGACTGCACCGGGACCCCCATCGGCAAGGTGACGGCCCACGTCGTCTTCCCACAGTGCTGGGACGGCCGCTCCATCGATTCCGCGGACCACCGCAGTCACATGGCGTATCCGTCAGCCGGCCGCTGCTCGGGGAGCCATCCGGTTCAGGTGCCCAAACTTGGCCTCGCCTTCCGCTGGCCCATCGCGAACGGCGTGGGAGCCACGCTCTCGTGCGGAAGTCCGTACTGCCTGCATGCGGATTTCATCAACGCCTGGGATCAGGACCAGCTCGCCGAGCTGGTGCGGGAATGCCTGGTCCCGGACGTCAACTGCAACATGCTCACCGCGGCCTCCGACCAGTAGCCGACCGTTCGAACTCGGCGCGGTCCACGACCGCCCGGACGAGCCGGCCGCGTGCGACTTCTCCCGCGGGATCGGTGACCCGGACTCCGAAGAGGAGCCGGTTGCCCTGGGCGGCCTCCACCCGCACCTCCGCTCGAACGGTGACCCCGACCGGCGTGGGAGCGGAGTGCTGGAGCTGCACGCTGGCGCCGACCGTCGTCCTGCTCTCCGGCAGCTTCCCGGCCAGGGCCCCCACGGCCGCCCGCTCCGCGAGGCCGAGGACGATGGGAGTGGCGAGCACCGCCACGTCACCCGAGCCGAGCGTGCTCGCGGTGAGCGCGTCGGTGACGTGCTCCTCCGCGCTGTTCTGCGTCCCGACGAGGGCGGCCGCCCAGGGTTCGGCGGGCGTCGTGTCCCTACCGGCCCATCGACCGGCCCGGCCACCCTGGCTGCCTCCGATCCCCCCGCGACCCCTGGCCCCGCGAAGCCATCGACGACCCATTCCTCTCATGCCTGCCCTCCTCATCGCTCGTGGGCGAAAGTGTGCCGGGGGATACGCTAGGGGCATGAGGCGTACCGGCACAAGCGAGCCGATCCGCTGACCGGCCCCGCCGGAGTGGTGGCGCTAGTCCTGGCCGAGACGGCGGCCGGGGGTGCGGCCCTTCTGTTTCTCACGCCGATGTGGCGGGAGGTGAGGCGAGGCTTCTTCTTCCTCACGGGTGGGGTTGTACTGGCGCTCGCCGCCGGGACGGCCGCTGCCGCCGCCGCGGGCTTCGACCCGGACCGGGCTCCGGGGGGCAGCCTCGCGATTACGCTCGCCGTCGCCCTGACGGGCGCCACCCTGCTCTGGATCGGTCTGATGCTGTTCCGGAGCCCGGCTGCGGCCAGGATCGTCGGCATCGCCACGGTGCCGCTGGCGGGGGTCATGCTCTGGGCCTTCGCGAGGGCCACCGGCGAGTCCCTCGTGCTCTCGTTCTTCCAGCTCCTCGCCGGGGCGCTCTTCACGGGGGCGGTGCTCGACGGCCTGCTGCTTGGGCACTGGTACCTGACCGACAGAAAGCTCCCGAGGGGGCCCATCCTGCGGATGGCCTGGCTCCTTATCGGGGCCGTCGCGCTCGAAGCGCTGGCGCTCCTCGCGGGGGGCCTCGGCGAAAGCGCCGGCCCGGGATCCACGGCCTCCGGCAGCCTGAATCCCCTCCTCGGCCTCGCCGGAACCGCCTCGTGGATCGCGCTCGGGATGGTCGCGTGCACCGGCCTGATCGGGCTCTTCATCTTCCTGGCGCTCAGGGGCACCCGGCCGACCGCCGTCCAGTCGGCGACGGGGTTCTTCTATCTGGCGGTGATCACCGCCTTCTGGGCAGAGCTGACGGCGAAGCTTCGGTTCCTGCCGTGAGGGCAGGGCTTCCGTGCTGAGCCTCACGATCATGGCCCTCGGCACTTTCGGGGTGGTCTTCGCCTGGGCCTTGGTGAGAGCCGGCAAGGCGAGCGTGTTCATTGCCATGGCGATCGTCCTGGGAGGGGCGGGACTCGCCTCGCTTACCACAGGACGGGTTGCGCTCTCCCCTCGCGTCGGCATCACGACGGCGCTCGTCGCCGGCGCCCTGGCCGGGGCCGCCTTCTACCTCGCGACCATCGGGTTCGTCCTCGTGGTGCGGCGCTGGAGCGTGTTCCAACGTCACGTCGCCGAGGTGTACGACCAGCGACGAGGGTTCTCCCTCGGCGCGGCCCTCCTTCTGTCCGGCCTCGTGGTGGCGCCGTTCGAAGAGGTGTTCTGGCGAGGGCTTTTCCAGACGCGCCTGGCCCAGGCGCTGGGCTGGCCCGCCGGGGCGGCACTGGCGTGGGCGGCCTATGTGCTCGCGAACGCCGCGAGCGGCAGCCTCCCGGTGATCGCCGGTGCCATCGTCGGTGGAGCGGTCTGGGGCGGGCTTGCCCTCTGGACGCATGGCGCCCTCGCCAGCATCGTGTGTCATTCGATCTGGACGGCGCTGATGATCGTGAGGCCGCCGAACGACCGCTCCCTTCCCCCCGCCGCCCGGTCCGGGATGTCGCAGGCGCCGGCCTCCGCCTCGTGACGGCCGGGCTTCCTCCGGCGGCCCGGTCCATCCTCGATGGCGGCCGCTTCTGCTACGTCGCGGTGCCGACGCCCGACGGCCCGCACGTAACGCCCGTGGTGTACGTGCTCTCCGGCGGACGGATCTGGGTGACCACGGCACGGAGCTCCGTCAAGGCCCGGTCCTGGCGGCGGGATGCGCGGGCTGCGGGCCTGGTCGTCCTGGGCGGGCGCGCGGTGACGTTCCGGGGCACCGTTCGAACCTTCGACGCTCTGGATCCCCTGTCCTGGCCGGCCGCGGTCGCCTTCGCGCCTCGGATCGCTCGCGCGGCCACCCGCTTCACGCTCAAGAACGCCCGGTTCTTCGCCGGCTACGCGGTCGATGCTCGGCGCGTCCCCCTGGCCTGGACCCCGCCGGGTCGTGTCTTCGCGGAGCTACGCCTCGACGCCGGACGCGTCCTTTTCGAGGGTGGAATCCTGGAGGCCTGGGGCGAGTGGATGGGCGGGACGCAGTACCGGTCGAGCTTCGCTCGTCTCCCCGACTCACGAGGGATCGACGGGAAGGTGCCACCGGCCGTCCGCGACGCCGTGGGCACGTCGGGCGTCGGCGCGCTCGCCACCGACGCTGGCGGATGCGTGACGGTCCTTCCGGTCCGCTGGAGAAGGGTGGGATCGGAGGGTTCCTACGACGCAACGCTCCCGGCGAGCGTCCTTGACCTCGCTCGGGTGGAGGAGAATGCGCGCTCCGGGCTGGCGGTCGACCGGGCCTCGCGCTGGCGCGCTTCGGCGATGACCGGCATGCTGCTCCGTGGCGAGGCCCAGGTGTTCTCGCTCCCGGCAACGCGGCGTGGCCGTCGTGGGCTGGCGGAGCGGCTGGGGAGCCAGCCTGACGGGAATGAATCGCTGGTGCGAATTCGGCCCGGGCGCGTGGTGTGGTGGTCGGGATGGAGGACGGGGACCGTCACGAGAGAGGGGTCCGCCGTGCGCGAGGATCGACGATGACCGTAGTGGAGGCAAGGGTTGAGATCGAGGCGCCCCCGGGGGACGTGTGGAGGGTCGTCTCGGACCCCCGCAACCTGCCGCTGTGGGACCCTCACGTCGTCTCTGTCCGCGATGTCCCCGAGGGGGGCGTAAGCGAGGGAACGGAGTACCGAACGGACGCACGGTTCTTCGGCTTCACCGTCTCGGTCACGGCGCGGGTGCTCCAGGTGCGACCGCCCGAGTACGCGAAGGTGCGGCTTTCCGGCGTGATCGAGGGCATCGTGGAGACGTGGGTCGAACCGCTACAGGGATCTAGGTCCCGGCTCCGCCATAGCGTCCAGTACCGTTTTCGCGGCGGGGCCATGGGCAGGGTCGCGGCGCGGGCCGTGCGCATGCTCGGGGCGCGAGCCATGCTTCGGAGGGGAACGCTCAGCCAGAAGCGTCAGATCGAATCGGGCTGACGCCCGCGGCCGGCGAGCGCCCCCGCACTGCCTCTCTATCGGCTCTTCGGCTCGGGAGGCTCCTTGGGGCGCCGGTGGAGCCGAACCTGCTTCCCGGGCCTACCGATGAGGAAACCGACCAGCCCACCGAGGACCGCACACCCGAACATGATCCAGATGAGCCCCACCTCCCGCTCGAAGAAGACGAAGTCCACGGTCTCGGGCTGCGAGTTGGCGATGATGAAGATGATCAGAAGGACCGCGAGGACCAGGGCGACTAGCGCCTTGACAACCCTGGAGCGCCGCTCCTTCTGGAGCTCCCGAAGGTGCTGGCGGTCCTCCGGTGTGACACCGAGGACCTCTCCGCCCGGGCCGCCCGCGGCCGATGTAGGTTCGGATCGGGCGGGCGGCTCGTCGGATCCTTCGCGACGCATGACACGCCTCCTCGTGCGAAATGCCGGTATCCCGCGGGGATGGGTACGGCTAACGGTGCGACGCCGACAAGCCTATAGGCTGACGCCTTCCCATGACGTGGTTTCAGCTGCCCAACCGGCCTCGCTTCCTGGCCTCTCGCTCCGCCGCGCCTACATGAAGCGTCGGTGGTTCCCCGTTGTGGCCGGCACGGCCGCCATCGGGGTGGCC
>JACDCJ010000174.1 GCA_013817655.1 Actinosomnolentus pattersoniae (SeqCode) | reverse complement strand
TAGCTACCCGTCCCCTAGCCCTGCAGGCTGGGGTCGACGGCGACCTTCGACCAGGCGGTGCTTCCGGAGAACTGGTCGAATTCCCATGCCGTCACGGCCGGGCTGATGGTGGTGAGGATGTTGGGCCACAGGTACGGGATCCAGGGCACGACCTCCTCCATCAGCTTCTTATCGAGGTCGATCCAGCACTGGACGGCTCCCTCCTCATCGGTGAGGGCCAGCTCCTTGCAGGCGTCGATGTCCGCGTCCACGCTGGGGATTTCCCCCGGAAGCGTGATCCCGAACTCCTGTGCCTGCTCGGGCGTGATGCCGACCAGCGAGTAGTTGTAGTTGCCCTCGGCGTTGATCCCGCGGCCGTCGAACAGGAAGCCCACGAACGATGCCGAGTCGGGGTAGTCCTTGCCCCATCCCGGGTTCATCCCGAGCGGCGTCTGGTTGGCGACCGTCTGGATGATCGTGTAGTGGTCCTCCGCCTCCCGGACGTCGACCTCGATGCCGATCTTTGACAAGGAGTCGACCACCACGGCCTCGGACGTCGTCCAGGGCTCCGTGTTCCGGTTGACCATCACGACGCCCTTGCAAGCGTCGTCGTCGCACACGCCGTCGCCGTCCGAGTCGTAGGCGGACTGGGCCATCTCGGCCTTGGCCGCCTCTTCGTCACCGGCGAAGTCCGGGCTGGGGTAGGGGTCGTACTCCTCGGCCGTTGGCGTCCCGCCGGTCAGTGCCGGGGGCTGGATGTGCGTGGCGATCTGACCGCTGATCTCGCCACCCCAGGCCCGAAGGATGCCGGCCTTGTCCATGACCAGGTTGGCCGCCTTCCGAACGTGGATGTCGTCGAACGGCGGGGCCGCCAGGTTCATGGTGATGTACCAGGTGCGGTCGTCACCCCCCGACTTCAGCCGGTCCTGCAGCTCGGAGTCGGTGGAGTAGCGTTGCAGGACGTCCGGCGGCGGGTTTCCGGATGACACGGCCCCTTCGATCTCTCCGGCCTCGATCTTGTCGAAGATGTCGGCCACGTTCGTGTTGAGGTCGATCCGGATCTCGTCCACGTGGTTCGCGCGCACGGACGGGTCATCGGTCGCGGGGTCGTAGTCGGGATTGCGCACGAAGTACGCGTGGTCCTCGGGGTCGAAGCCCGAGATCGGCTCCATCGTGTCGCAGCTCGAGGCGTCGAGCTGGTCCGACCCCTCGTACATGTACGGGCCCGACGACACCACGTACCGGCCGTATTCGCCCGCCTGCGTCCAGCAGCCCGCGACCTCTTCGGGCATGGCGCCCGTCGCTGGCATCGAGACCAGGAACGGGAAGTCGGGGGTCGGCTTCGTGAGGTGGAAGATGATCGTCTTGTCGTCAGGCGTCTCAATCCCCGAGATGTCGTCGGGAGCTTCTCCCACTTCGGCCCCTTCGATGACGCCCTCGTAGTAGAAGGCGTACTGGGCTACCACCGATTCGGTGAAGATCCGCTTGAAGGCGTACTCGACGTCGGCCGAGGTGATCTCACGGCTGAGCGGCGGCCCGAACTTGATGCCGTCCTTGAGCGTGAAGGTGTAGGTCAGCCCGTCCTCGGAGATGTCGGGCATGTCCGTCGCCAGGTCGGGGACGAGGGAGTTGCCCGGGCCGCCGTCGGTGTGCGGATAGGTCAGCAGCGTCCGGTCGAACAGGTTGCTCGCCAACCCGAAGTAGATGCCGAGGTACTCACCCGACGGGTCGCCGCCGCTCGTGTACGCGATGCCGTCGGTCTCGACGCGGTAGACCCCGCCTTCCTGCACGCCACCCGCGTCGGTCGGCGTCGGCGAGGCGCCCGTTCCGTCCCCGTCGTCGCCCCCGCCGCACGCCGCGGCCACGAGCGACAGCACCATGAGCAGCGCGGCGGCTGCTCTCAAACGCATTCCTCTCAAGGTTTCCCCCCTCTCGGATTGCCCCCTCCGGGGCCCATCAGCATTGCCTTCGCGGTTCGTCCCGTCTCTCCTCCTCCTTGCGTTCGCGGGTCGGTTTCCGTCGTGATCAGCGCCCGGTCCTGGGATCCAGTGCGTCCCGAAGCCCGTCCCCGACCAGGTTGAACGCGAGCGTGGTCAGGAACAGGAACACGCCAGGGAACACCATCATCCACCATGCGACCTCGAAGACCTGCGCGGCGTCTGAAAGCATCCGGCCCCACGACGGGGTCGTCTGCGGGACGCCGAGACCGAGGAAGGACAGCGCGGCCTCGAAGATGATGTTCGTCGGGATGATAAGGGTGGAGTACACGATGATCGGGGCCACGAGGTTGGGAAGGACCTCGCGGAACATGATGCGCCGGTTCCCCGCGCCGAGCGATCGGCTCGCCTCGATGAACTCGCGCTCCCGGATGGAAAGGGTGTTGCCGCGGACGATGCGGGCGATGTTCGGCCAGCTGAACAGGGCGATCACGAAGATCACGACGGGAAGGCCCGGCTTCACGAGGCCGCCGAAGCAGCCCTGCTTCGTCGCCGAGCACGTCGAGACGATGCCGATCGCGAACAGCAGCAGCGGCATCGAGAGCACGATGTCGATGGTTCGGGAGATGAACGTGTCCACCCAGCCTCGGAAGTACCCGGCGATGATGCCGAGCGTCACGCCGATCCCCACGGCGATGGCCGTCGCCACCAGGCCAACGATCAGCGAGGTGCGGGCTCCATAGATCACGCGAATGAACAGGTCCCTCCCGGAACGGTCCGCGCCGAACCAGTAGGTGCCGTTCGGGCCCAGAGGCAGGCCGAAGTCGTTCGTCATCTCTCGCGCGAGGCTGAGATCGTTCGGTCCCCGGCCCGTGACGTACTTCGCGATGAGCGGTGCCCCGAGCGAGAGCAACACCAGGAGGACGATGAAGCCCAGACCCACGAACGCCAGTCTGTCCTGCCTGAACCGGCCCCAGAAGAGCTGCCATGGAGACTTGCCGACGACAACCGCGCCAACTTCCGATGGATCGGTTGGGATCGCCTGCTCGGTGAGAACTTCGGACTGGACCTGGGCCATGAACCCCGCTGCCCTTTCGTAAGCGCAGAAGCTGGCAAATCCTACTCGCCGCCGCAGCCGGCAGGCAACTACTCACAAGAGGCTATACGGGCAGGCCCGACGCTTGGGATTGCCGCGCCGGCGCGGCGGCGGGGTCCTTCTGTTCCAGCCGGGCCGAGAGGTGGTGCGTGAGGGGCACTCCGACGGCCGCCATGGCGATCTCATAGCTTAGGCATCCGTCCGTGAGCTCAAACGTGCGCTCGAGCCGATCAACGTGCTTGGCCGTAGGCGTGAGTCCGAGCGTCGTCGAGGCGACCGCGATCCGCCTTCCGTGAAGCGTTCCGGTCGCCACCTCGACCACGCCCGTCGGGTGCGCGAGCACCAGTTCGACGTCTCCGCCCGGCTGCAGCCGCCAGTACCCCATCTCTCCATGTAGGGGCCGGCCGTCGTCCAGGGCCCAGGTCCGCTGGCTGTAGACCAGGAACGGCTTGCCGACGTGCCAGAACCGGACCTCCTCCCCGTAGCGGAACGGGGAGATGGTCGGATACTCGCCGCTCCCCTCGCCGGTCCACGTTCCCAGGAGGAACGCGAGGGGCTGGATCTGTGGGTGCAGCGGCGGCTCAGGCTCCATGCTTCGACGCTAACACGCACCGCCCGGGCCTCGCCGGTACCCTGGCCCCGACGAATCAAGGAGTAACCATTGATCGGAGGGGTCGGCGCGACTGAAGAGATCGCCCTCACCGATGCCTACCGGTCGAGCATCGAGGCCAC
The DNA here is from genome assembly GCA_013817655.1 of Actinosomnolentus pattersoniae (SeqCode). Classification (GTDB taxonomy): domain Bacteria; phylum Actinomycetota; class UBA4738; order UBA4738; family UBA4738; genus JACDCJ01. The sequence goes on along the minus strand of JACDCJ010000174.1, from coordinate 364 downwards.
CGTCGCCGATGCTTCGCAAGAGGGCGTCGTGCTCGATCGCACGGTCTTCCACCCGAGAGGGGGAGGGCAGCCCGGCGACACGGGCGTCCTTCGCTGGTCCGGAGGAGAGGCGATAGTGACCGACACGCTTCGGTCCGCGGGGCGCGTGATGCACGTCCTTCAGGGGGACGGCCCAGCGACGGGGTCGGTCGTGTCCGCCGAGATCGACTGGGAACGCAGATATCGTCTGATGAAAACGCATACGGCGCTTCACGCGCTCTCGGGGATCGTCTGGCGGGACCATGGCGCGAAGGTCACCGGCGGCAACATGGAGCCGGGTGCGGCGCGCATGGACTTCGAGCTGGACTCCGTGTCGGGGGACTTC
>JACDCJ010000025.1 GCA_013817655.1 Actinosomnolentus pattersoniae (SeqCode) | reverse complement strand
GGCGCACGCGCCCAGGTTCTGCGGATCCGTGATGCCGTCCAGGATCACCAGGAGCGCTGCCGGATCGGACGAGACGCGCGCGAGTCCGCCCTCATCGAGCTCCCGAGGCGGTCGGACGATGGCGACGACTCCCTGGGCGTCCCGGACCTCGAGTGACTCCACGCGCTCGCGGTCGACCCACTCCACGGGGACTCCGGCGCGCTCCGCTTCCAGCAGCACCTGGCGCAGTCCCTCCGTGGACCTGGAGCCTCGCACGCACAGGACCCGTTCCGCTCGCGCAGACCGGAGCGCCTCCATAACGGCGCGACGACCGCCCAGCGCCAGCGTCACGGGCCCGGGTCGGGCACGAGTGTCGCCACGGCGATGCATGCCGCGCCGTCGCCCGTGAGGCCGAGACCCTCCGGTCGCGTCGCCTTGACGGAGACCGCGTCCAGCGAAACGTCGAGCGCCGCCGCCACGTTCCCGCGGATCTCCTCACGCCGCGGGGAGATGCGGGGGCGCTCCGCCAGAACCGTCAGGTCGCACCGGTCGGGCCGGAGGCGCGCATCCCGCAGCATCTCGACCACGCGGGAGAGCAGCGTCAGGCCGGGTAGGCCCCGGTGCTTCGGATCCGAATCTGGAAAGTGCTCGCCGAGGTCCCCGAGTCCCGCCGCCCCAAGGAGCGCGTCGGCCACCGCGTGGCAGAGGACGTCGCCGTCGGAGTGGCCGAGCAAACCGGGCTCACCTTCGAAGCGGACGCCCCCCAGCGAAAGCGGGCCGTCGCCACCGCGTCGGTGGAGGTCCAGCCCGAGCCCAACCCGAATTCCCGTCACGAGCGGCTGCTCCATAGAATCCCACCGCCCGTGCCGAGGATGTGCTCTGCCATCCTGAGGTCCTCCTCGGTCGTCACTTTCAGATTGGACCGCTCTCCGTCCACTACCGCCACACGGAACCCCGCAGCCTCCAGCAGCACGGCGTCGTCCGAGGCCGCCTCGCCGCTCGGGGCCCGGGCGTGAGCTTCGCGAAGCGCCTCGGCTCGGAACGCCTGGGGGGTCTGGACGAGCCCGAGCTCCTCGCGTGGGATTGTCTCCACGACCCAGCCGCCTCGTACCCGCTTGATGGTGTCGCGGCTCGGAACGATCGGCACCACCCCATCGGCGCCTTCGGCCGCGCCGGCGGGGCCACGGCGGGAGGCCCACAGGCGCTCGGTCACACGATCGACGAGGTCGACCGAGGCGAGCGGACGGGCCGCATCGTGGCAGAGGATGGCGTCGTGGTGCGAGTGCAGAGCCTCCAGGCCCCGAGCGACGGAGTCCCGCCGGGTCGACCCGCCCTTGACGATGCCAACCTCCCCGGCGATCCCCGAATCAGCCGTCACCCGCCCCGCTTCGGATAGCCAGCCTTCCGGGACGACGATGACGATGGGGCCGACCGAAAGGGACGAGCGAAGCGTGCGGAGCGACCTCACCAACAGGGAAACGCCCGCGAGCTCGGCGAAGGCCTTGGGGACGCCCGCGCCAAGCCGCTCACCGGACCCGGCCGCGAGGAGCAGCGCGGCAACGGTTTTCGGGCCCCGGCTTCCGTCCGCCACGCCGGTCAGCCTACGCTCCGGAGAGGACAGCTGGCGGGGGAGGGTGTAGCTAGTGAGCTTCCTCGAGGACCTTGTCGAGCATGGCCTCGGCGTGTTCCTCGTCGGACTCCACCGCGAAAGTGAGCTCGGAGACCAGGATCTGGCGCGCCTTCGCGAGCATCCGCTTCTCCCCGGCCGAGAGACCCTTGTCCCGCTCGCGGACGGAAAGGTTTCGCACTACCTCGGCCACCTGGAAGATATCGCCGGACCGCAACTTCTCGACGTTCGTCTTGAAGCGCCTGCTCCAGTTGGTCGGCATATGCGTCTCCTCCTCACGGAGGAGGTCGAATACCTTCTTGACCTCGCGCTTTGAGCAGATCTCCCGGAGACCGACCTGTTGACTGTTGTCGACTGGAACCATAAGGGTCAGGTCACCCTGCGCCAGGCGAAGGACGAAGTACGTTTTCGTTTGTCCTGATATCTCGCGTTCCTGGAGATCTTCTATGACAGCAGCGCCGTGGTGTGGATATACAACCCTGTCTCCCTTGTGGAACACGACACCCCCTCCGAATCGGAGCGATCACCTTCCGCGAATCCAGGGTAACACGGCTCCGACGGCCGCCGCAAATCAAAAGTGCTGGTCACGGGGCATGTGGGGGGGCCGGCTGCCGCCCGGGCTACGGAGCGCCCATCCATGAGAGCGCCTCTCGGACGTGGCGCACCGGGCGGACGCGCACCCCGTCCCCGATCCGGTGCGGGACCGATCCGACAGGCCCAACGATCAGCTCGTCGAGGCCCGCGGAGGCTGCCGTCGCGATGCGTTGATCCATGCCGGCGACGTCGCGCACCGTGCCGGTCAGAGACACCTCGCCGACGAACCCAACGCTCTGAGGTGGCGCATTCCCCGATCCGGCAGAAGCGAGCGCCGCGACGATGGCCAGGTCGGTCCCGGGATCGTCCAGATGAAGGCCACCGGTCGACGCCCCGAACAGCTCCGCGCCGGTTAGGTTCAGCCGGAACACCCGATCCGTGACGGCAGAGAGGATATGAAAGCGCCGAGGGTCGAGTCCGCTCACCTGTCGGCGAGCGGGACCGTTGGTGGGCATCACGAGGGCTTGCACCTCAACAGCGAGCGCCCGCCTCCCGGCGAGCGTGAGGGTGGTTGCGCATCCCGGTTCGACGGATCCGTCGCCGATGCGAGGGCCGGCGTCCGTCTCGACCAAGCCCGAAGGCCGCATGTCGAACCAGGCAACCTCGCCTTCGGGTCCGAAGCGGTTCTTGCCCGCCGTAAGTACCCGCAAGCCCGACCGTGGGTCACCCTCGAACGTCAGCACGACGTCCACGGCGTGCTCCAACGTACGTGGCCCGGCGACGTCCCCGTCCTTGGTCACGTGCCCCGCGAGGATGAGGGTCATGTCTCGTTCCTTCGCGAGCCCGATGAGCGCGTCCGCACATGTCCGGACCTGGCCCGGACCACCCGGGAGGGACTCGGACTCCGCGTTCCTGATCGTCTGAACGGAGTCCACGATCAGAACTGAGGGACCACGGAAGCGGGCCGACTCGAGCACCTCTTCCAGGTCCCGGCCCGGCACGTAGCCCAGGTCCTCGCCCGGAAGCCCGAGCCGGCGGGCCCGCGCGGCCACCTGGCCTCGCGCTTCCTCCCCGGAAGCGACCAGACAGGAGTGCCCGGCTCGGCTCAAGCGCGACGCCAGCTGGAGGAGAAGGGTCGACTTGCCGATGCCGGGCGCCCCCGCCAGGAGGAGCGTCGATCCAGGAACGAGCCCCCCGCCTACGACCCGGTCGAGACCGGGAAACCCTGTCGAGATTCGGTGCTCCTCGGGATCCGGGGCCAGGGTGGCGATGCGAAGTGGTCGTGCACCCGCCACAGCCCGGGCCCCCGATCCTGCCGGATGTTCGCCGACGGTCCCCCACGCTCCGCAGGAGGAGCACTTGCCCGACCACTGCCCGGCCGGATGCTCGCACGACGAGCAGACGAACAGCCTTTTCACCTTGCCCACGGGAAGACCTTAGGGATGGGCAGTGACACGGCCTGACCTGCTCCGATGTGTCGGTTGGGCGGCCGGCTTCGGAGCGGGCTCTTCAGGCGCCCTCGAGTGGCGGACCCGAGGTGTTCGGTTCCCGCAGCGCGTCGAGCACGGCGGTCCTCACCCGTTCCGCCGAGGCCCCGCTCTCTTGGAGCAGGCAGGCAGCCAGGCCCTCGCCCTCTCGAACGAGCGCGAGGAGGATGTGCTCGGTCCCGATGTACCTGTGACCGAGGCGCAGGGCTTCTCGGAGCGAGAGCTCCATCACCTTCTTGGCCCGGCATGTGAAGGGGATGTGGCCCGAGGTGGGTATGCATCTGGAGGTGCGGCGCCCCCGGAGGCTCCAACGGCGCACGGCCAGCGGCCGGTCCAGCGCACCCGGCCCGAACGCCTCCTCCGTGCGGCGCCGAATCTCATCGATGTCGATGCCGATCGAGCGCAGGGCCTCGGCGTCCCCGGTGCGGATCGAAGTGGTCGGCCCCTCTCCCACGACACGGACGATGCCGCCGCGGATGCTTCCGGCGTCGAAACCGAGACCCCTGAGGACTCTTTCCGCCACGCTCTGCTTGGTGAGACCGAGGCCGAGGAGGAGGTGCTCGGTCCCGATGTAGTTGTGCCGCAGATCTCTGGCAGCCGCCTGCGCCTGGACGACCGCCTCCCTAGCCGGCGAGGTGAACCGTTCGAACATGGCTCCTACCTCCTGGGGAGCAGGCGGCGCTCCGCGTGTTTCTTGTGAACGGCCTGCTTGCTCACGCGGAGCTCGCCGGCAATCTCCCGCCACGACCACCCGAGGTTTCGAGCGTTTCGAACCTGCAGGGCCTCCAACCGCTCGAGGAGCCTCCGCAGCGCGGCCACCGCGCGAAGCCCCACCAGTGGGTCACGGCTCGCCGTCGCCTCGGCCAGCCTGGTCGCTTCGTCCATGGCGTCAACATACATTGACGCACCAGACTGTGTCAACTCCGGTTGACGGCGGGGGCGCAGCAAGGGAAGCTCGCCGATCCGGCGCGGCCACCTTCAGACTGGCAAGAGCCCAGTGACCTCTCGGCCACTGGGCTCGAACTCTAGGACTCCTGTCCCGCCAGCTCCACGGGAGGCGTGTCGGGTGGGACCGGCGCCGACTCGAAGATGATCTCGTCGTCCCTCACGTCCACGATGATCGTCTGGCCCGCCCTGAACTCCTTCCACAGGAGCTTCTCGGACAACGGGTCCTCGACCAGGCGCTGAATGGTTCGACGCAGCGGACGCGCACCAAGAGAAGGGTCGTATCCCTTCTCGGCGAGGAGGCTCTTCGCCCCGTCGGTCAGCTCGATCTCGACGTCCTTCGCCTTCAGCTGCTCACGAACGCGCTTCATCATGAGATCGACGATGCTCTTCACGTCCTCGCGAGAGAGCGAGTGGAAGACGATCACCTCGTCGATCCGGTTCAGGAACTCGGGCCGGAAGGAGCGCTTCAGCTCCTCCATGACCTTCTCCTTCATCCGCTCGTAGGTCACGGTCTCGTCGCCCGCCATCGCGAAGCCGATCCCGGGTCCCTTCTGGATGTCGCGGGTCCCGAGGTTCGACGTCATGATGATCACGGTGTTCTTGAAGTCCACCTTGTGGCCCTGGGCATCCGTGAGATGCCCATCCTCGAGGATCTGCAGCAGCGTGTTGAACACATCGGGGTGGGCCTTCTCGATCTCGTCGAACAGGACCACGCTGAAGGGCTTGCGCCTGACGGCCTCGGTCAGCTGACCGCCTTCTTCGTATCCGACGTAGCCCGGGGGGGAGCCGATCAACCGGGAAACGGTGTGCTTCTCCATGTACTCGGACATGTCGAGCTGTATCAGGGCGTCCTCGTCCCCGAAAAGGAACTCCGCCAGCGTCTTGGACAGCTCCGTCTTCCCCACGCCCGAGGGGCCGAGGAAGATGAACGAGCCGGAGGGCCGCTTCGGGTCCTTCAGGCCGGCGCGCGTACGGCGGATGGCCTTGGACACAGAGGTGACTGCCTCGACCTGGTCGACGATCCGGTTGTGCAGATCGTCCTCCATCCGAAGGAGCTTCTCCGTCTCTTCTTCGGTGAGCTTGTAGACCGGGATTCCCGTCCACGCGGCAAGGACCTCGGCGATCTCCTCCTCGTCGACCTCGGAGAGGATGTCCATCTCGCCGGACTTCCACTCCTGCTCCCGCTGGGTCTTCTCCTCCAGCAGCTGACGCTCCTGGTCCCGCAGGCGAGCGGCCCGTTCGAAGTCCTGAGCGTCGATCGCCGACTCCTTGCGCATGCGAACCTCGGCCACCCTCTCGTCCATCTCACGCACCGACGGTGGCGCCGTCATCCGCCGGATGCGCATGCGGCTGCCGGCCTCGTCGATGAGATCGATGGCCTTGTCGGGGAGGTAGCGATCGCTGATGTAGCGGTCCGAGAGGTTCGCCGCGGCCACGAGCGCCTCGTCCGTGAAGGAAACCCGGTGGTGCGCTTCGTACCTGTCACGGAGGCCCTTCAGGATGTCGATCGTGTGCGCGACGGTCGGCTGATCGACGTAGATCGGCTGGAACCGTCGCTCGAGCGCCGCGTCCTTCTCGAGGTGCTTGCGATACTCGTCCCGGGTGGTCGCGCCGATCGTCTGGAGCTCTCCACGGGCTAGCATCGGCTTCAGGATGGATGCGGCATCGATGGCCCCCTCCGCGGCTCCCGCGCCGACGAGGGTGTGCAGCTCGTCGATGAACAGCACTATGTCGCCGCGGGTCTTGATCTCCTTGAGCACCTTCTTCAGCCGCTCTTCGAAGTCCCCGCGATACCGCGAGCCGGCGACGAGGGCACCCAGGTCGAGCGTGTAGATCTGCTTGCCCTTCAGGGTCTCCGGAACGTCCCCCTTGATGATCTTGGTCGCGAGGCCCTCGACGATGGCGGTCTTGCCGACCCCCGGGTCGCCGATCAGCACCGGGTTGTTCTTGGTACGGCGGGAGAGGACCTGCATCACCCGCTCGATCTCCTTGTCGCGGCCGATCACGGGATCGAGCTTGGCTTCGCGCGCGAGGTGGGTGAGGTTGCGCCCGAACTGGTCGAGCACCATCGACCCCTGCGGGGCCTGCTCGCCCGGCTGTCCCTCGCCCTTGCCGATGTGCCCGGAGAGGAGCTGGATGACCTGCTGGCGCACGCGGTTCAGGTCGGCACCGAGCTTCTGCAGGACCTGCGCGGCGACGCCCTCGCCCTCGCGGATGAGGCCGAGCAGGATGTGCTCGGTCCCGATGTAGTTGTGTCCGAGCTGAAGCGCTTCGCGGAGCGAGAGCTCCAAAACCTTTTTGGCCCGGGGGGTGAACGGGATGTGGCCGGTCGGCGCCGCCTGGCCCTGCCCGATGATCTCCTCCACCTGGGAGCGAACCGCCTCGAGCGAGATCCCCAGCGACTCGAGCGCCTTGGCCGCAACGCCCTCGCCCTCGTGGATCAGCCCCAGCAGGATGTGCTCGGTCCCGATGTAGTTGTGGTTCAGCATCCTCGCCTCTTCCTGGGCGAGGACCACTACGCGCCTTGCGCGGTCGGTGAATCGCTCAAACATGTCGCGTCCTCCGGGCCGAACAGCCGGCCCGATTCGCACCGCTGCTCCCCAGGATCACCGGACTCCGTCCTACCCCTGGGGCGGCAAAGGCACCCCCGGATGCGCTTGGCGCGCCGGGAGCGCCTCCGAGACCCATTATACCCGGGGGGTCCGTCAGGACTCTTCCTCTCCGCACGCCGCTCCGTCCTCTCCGACGGGTACCCGGGACGCCTGTTCCCTCAGCAAGTTATTCGGTTGGCGCTTTCCGGAAGATTACCTTCGCGAGTCACGGCGATGGAAGCACCACGGAAGCACCATGCAAGGAATGGCCCAAGGCCGCGCATGCTAGTGGAGCGGATCGGAATGGCCGGTGACTATGCCGTAGCGGGACTCCGTGTACGTCGGAGCCGGGAGGCTCTTCCGCCAGCCGGGAAAGAACACGCGCCGGTCGCCCTCGAGCACGCTGGTGCGCTCCCCGTTGTAGGTGAACGTCCGCATGATCGGCCGCCAGAGCCATCGGTCCCTCTCCCGAGTCTGCCAGGGGTCGAGTGTCTCTTTGGGACCTGGAACGGCGAAGAGGCCGAGCTCGGAGCGCGGCATGAACAGGTGGTCGTCGGGACCGAAGTCGATGGGGAAGCTCGAGAAGGTTCGTTCCGGGAGGTTCTCGATGGCCCGCACCAGCTCGTCTCCGCCCCGCCCTCCGGTCGCCCGAAGGCCCTCCGCCACGATCCGCACGGCGTCGAACCCCTCCTGCTCGAGGCCGGCCGGTCGGCGGCCAAACATGTCCTCGAACCGTTCGATGAAGCCGCGCACGCGCGGAATCGGCTCCGCCCAACCGGCCCAGGTGTAGGTGTAGCAGGCCGCCGCGCCGGCCGGCGGTCCGGTATGGGCAGCGTCAGGGATCAGCAGACTCGAGGGGGCGGAGAATCCCGTGGCAGCCCCGGCGCCGAGGGCCGCCGGAGCCTGCCGCTGAATCTCGAGCACTTCGAACGCGGCGCCGAACGCGACGACCCAGTCGACGGCGGCGACGTCGTGGACGGCCTCGAGGGGCAGGACCTCGGATACGACGAACGAGTCCACGAGGCGTCCACCCCAGTATTCGAGGGCCGATGTAAGACTGGCCGAAGCCAGGTCCGCCTCCGGCCCGACGCCGACGAACACCACGTTTTCTGCCTTCCGGTCGGTGACGAGGTACCGTGCGAGCACGTTGGCCTGCCACACCCATGGGACGGTCGTCTGAAAGACCTGGGGGAACAGTCCGCGGCTCGTGTAGAGATCTCCCCCGAGAAGCACGACCGGGGTACCCGTGCCGGCGAACTGCTGGCGGAGGGGTGGGATGGCTGTCCCCGCGCCGGCGTAGAGGATCGTCGTCGCCCCCTCGGAGAGCAGAGCCGCCATCTCCTGCGTCGCGCGGGCCGGGACGCCTCCTTCGTCGTGCAGCTCCAGAGCCAGCGCGCGACCGCCCACTCCACCGGCCGCGTTGACCTCCTCGACGGCCAGTTCCATTCCCTCCAGATAAGACTGATCGTTCGGCTCGGCCAGAAGGGGGAGGTCCGCAACGACGTCGAGGACGATCGGATCGGGGTCGTCGTCGGGGCTCGGACTCGTCGCCGCCGGGGGGCTGGGGGTTTGCGACGAGGGCTCGCCGGGGGATGGCCGGGACCGAGCCGGCGGCTCCCCGGTGCACGAGCTGACGGCGAGCGCGAGGGCAAGCGCGGCTGGCGCGATTCGACGCATGGCTTCGACGGAGAAGACGGTCCTACACGGTGCCGGGTTCGGGGCGGTGGTGCGGGAAGGCGATGGTGTCGCGGATCGACGGAGCGTCCAGGAGGATCATGAGCAACCGATCGATCCCGATGCCGATCCCGCCGGCCGGAGGCATCCCGTGCTCGAGGGCGAGGAGGAACTCCTCGTCCACTGGATGCGCATCCTCGTCTCCTGCGCGCCGGGCGGCCAGCTGCTCCTGGAAACGCCTGCGCTGCTCGTCCGGATCCGTCAGCTCGGAGTACGCCGGCCCGATCTCCATCCCTCCGATGACCAGGTCGAAATGCTCGGTCAATCCGGGGCTCGAACGGTGCGAACGGGCCAGGGGCGAGACCTCGCGGGGGAAATCGAGGACGAAGGTCGGCTGGAGCAATCCGGGTTCGACGAGGCGCTCGAAAAGCTCCAGAACCACCTTCCCGGGCCCCCAATCGGGATCCACGCGCACGCCGGCCCGATCGGCCAGCGCTGAAAGATCCTCCCGCCCGAGCCCGACCTCCTCGCCCAGCGTTTCGGAGACGGCCTCCAGGATGGTCACGCGCCTCCACGGCGGCTCGAGGTCCAGCGAGCTGCCCTGATAGTCGAACCGCAGCGATCCCCGCAGCTCCATCGCCGCCTCGCGCACGAGGGCCTCGGCCAGGTCCATCATGTCGCCGTAGTCGCCGTAGGCCTGGTACGCCTCCAGCATCGTGAACTCGGGATTGTGTTGGCGGTCGACCCCTTCGTTGCGGAAGTTGCGCCCGATCTCGTACACGCGTTCCAGCCCCCCGACCAACATCCGCTTGAGGTAGAGCTCGAGAGCGATCCGCAGATACAAGTCAACGTCCAATGCGACGTGATGCGTGACGAACGGACGGGCGAGCGCTCCCCCGGCGCTCGGGTGGAGCACGGGGGTCTCCACCTCCAGGAAACCTCGCTCGTCGAGCACGCGGCGGAGGGCTCGCAGGACGGTGGCGCGGGCGCGGAGAGCCTCGCGGCTCTCGGGCCTCGTCGCCAGATCCAGGTAGGGACGGCGGGCGCGAGCCTCGGCATCGCGCACACCGTGCCACTTGTCGGGCGGCGGGCGAAGCGCCTTCGTGAGCAGGGTGAGGCGCTCCACGGCGATCGAGAGCTCCCCCTTCCTCGTCTTCATCACCTGGCCCTCGGCGCCCACGATGTCGAAGAGGTCCAGGTCGTCGAGCATCGCGTAGGCCTCGCCCATCCGGTCGCGGGACAGGAAAAGCTGGATCTCGTCCGAACGGTCACGGATCGTGGCGAACGACAGGTTCCCGTGATGGCGGAACAGCACGATCCGTCCCGCCACGCGCGCCCGGCCATCGGCCACCTCGGTTCCGGCCTCGATGTCGCCGTACCGCTCACGAAATTGGGAGATGGGTGCGTCAAGGTCGAACCGAACCGCGAAGGGATCGATCCCGCGGGCCCGCAGCCGCTCGAGCTTCTCCCTCCTGGCGGCGATCGCCTCGCCCAGCCGCCCCGCGCCGTCCCCCTCAGCCATCGCCGCCCGCGTTCCGCTCGTAGATGAGGCGCAGGCCGCGGAGGGTGAGCCAGGGCTCACAATGTTGCACGGAGGCGCAGTGGCTCGACACCAGCGCGGCGAGGCCGCCCGTCGCGATCACCACGGCCGGCCCCTGCTCCTTCGCGATTCGCTCGATGAGGCCGTCCACCATGGCTGCCGTCCCGAGGACGAGGCCCGCCCGGATGCTCTCCACCGTGCTCTTGCCGATGATTGAGCGCGGCGTGAGGATCTCCACGTTGGGAAGCAGGGCAGCCGCGCCGAAGAGGGCCGCGGCCGAGATCCGGATCCCGGGCGCGATCACGCCGCCCAGGTACTCCCCCGCCGCCGAGATGACCTCGAACTTCGTCGCCGTCCCGAAGTCCACGACCACCGCGGGGCCTCCGAACTGGTCGAACGCGGCGACCGCGTTCGCTATCCGATCGGCTCCGACCTCCCGGGGGTTGTCGTACAGGATGGGCATCCCCGTGCGAACGCCCGGCTCCAGGACGACCGGATCGAAGTGGAAGTAGCGCCGGACCATCTCTCGGAGGGCCTGCGTCTGTTCCGGAACGACGCTCGCGAGGACGACCCCCGTGATCTGGCGGGAGAACGACAGCCCCTGCTGCTCGAGGAAGCCAGCGTACGTTAGCGCGAGCTCGTCCGGCGTCGTTCGGCCGCGAGTGGCCATGCGCCAGTGCCATTCGAGCTCCGGGCCCTGGAAGACGCCCAGGACGGTCTCCGTGTTCCCGACGTCGATCGCGAGCAGCATGATCAGCGCCTCTCCTCGTCGCTCGACGTATTCTGCACGGCCGCGGGGGAGGGCTCCCACGGGAGCAGGACGTTATCGATGAGCCGGGTTGAGCCGAACCGCGCGGCCACCAGCGCGCGAGCCGGCCCCTCGATGGTGACCAGGTCCTCCCAGGTGGCGTCGTCGACGATGGCCACGTAGTCGAGCTTGGCGATGGGCTCGGCGCCGATCCGCCGCGCCATTTGCGCGCGAAGGACGTTCGCGTCACGCTCCCCCGCCCGAGCGAGCTGCGCGGCTATGGTGAGCGCGTCGAAGAGCGCGGGAGCCGCTTCGCGTTCCTGCATGGAGAGGCGAACGTTGCGGGAGGAGAGGGCGAGACCGTCGATCTCGCGGACGACCGGAACCGCGACCACCTCGACCGGGATGTCGAGATCCTCCACCATGCGACGCACGAGGACCAGTTGCTGCGCGTCCTTCTCTCCGAAGTAGGCGCGGCCGTGCCCCGCCAGGTTGAGCAGCTTGGCGACCACGGTCAGCACCCCCCTGAAGTGCCCGGGGCGGGACCGCCCCTCGAGCCTCTCCCCGAGGGGTCCGGGGTCCACCGTGACGGTGGGCCGGCCCTGTGGGTACATCGAACGCTCTTCGGGGACGAAGAGGACGTCGCAGCCGAGCGACGCGGCGACCGCGCTGTCCTGTTCGAGCCGCCTCGGGTACGAGCTGAAGTCCTCACCCGCCCCGAACTGGAACGGGTTCACGAAGATCGATAGGGCGACGAATCCGCACTCCCGGCGGGCGGCCGCTACGAGACGACCGTGCCCCTGGTGCAGTGCGCCCATGGTCGGGACGAACCCGACGATCGATCCCTCCTGACGGGCCGTGGAACACGTCGCTCGGAAGCGATCGGCTGATGTCGTCAGCTCCACCGCGACAGCTCTTCTCGAACCGCCAGTCGTTGTTCGGCGGGGAGACGACCGGACTCGGTCGCGATGTCGGAGGCGACCTCCGCCAGCGCCCGGTAGGCGGCGACGAGCTCCGGGGCCGCTTCGGAGAGGGCGGCCAGGTTGCGGTGGATGGCCCCGACGTCCCCTCGGGCCGCCGGCCCGGTGAGGGCGTTCGCCGGACCGAGGTCGAACGCGCGCTCGTTGGCCGTCCGGGCGAGGGGCCTAAGCAGCTCGAGCGGCCCAGGGACGCCGGCTCGCCCGAGCAGACGTTCGGCAGCGGCTTCAACGACCACCAGGTAGTTCGCGCTGAAGACGGCGGCCGCGTGATACAGAGGCTTCACCTCATCCGGAACTCGAAACGGCACGCCTCCCAAGTCCCGCGCGAGCGATTCTCCGAACAGAAGCCCCTCCTCGGAGGAAGAAGTGACGGCCACACCACTGCCCGCCATACGGGCGAGTCCCTCGTCGACCTCGGGAAAGGATTGGAGAGGGTGGAGCGAGAGTGTGACGGCGCCGGCCCGAGCCGCACGGCTCAGCGTGGCAATGCCCATGGACCCTGAAAGGTGAAGAACGTGCTGACCGACCCGGAACGCGCCGGCCTCGGCCAGCGACGCGCATGTCGGCTCGATCACGTCGTCCACCACTCCGAGAACCACCACAGCGCCGGCCCGGGCGGCTTCTGTCGCCGGGACGAACCGGGCCTGCGGAAGGTAGCGGCGCACCCGCTCCCGCGAGGCGCTCCGCCCGCTCGCCGCGACGATCCGGTGGCCGGCCCGCTCGAGGAGGACGCCGAGCGTGGTCGCAACCCTCCCGGCCCCGATCAGCGCGAAGGTGGTCGCCGGGGTCACGGATCGCCTCCGAGAGCGGACACCAGCGGGGGGGCGAACGGGCGGACATCAAGGAGCGCGGCAAGCCCGAGCCGAAGGACCCCCACGCTCCGGCCATCGGGAAGCGTCGGATCGGCGTCGAGCTCCAACAGGGGCGTCAGCACGAACGCGCGCTCGTGCATCCTCGGGTGAGGCACGGTCAAGCCCGGCTCCTCGATCGTCTCCTCCGCATACGTCAAGAGGTCGACGTCGATCACGCGGGGGCCCCAGCGCGGGCCCCGCTCACGGCCCATCTCGCGTTCGACCGCAAGACAGGCATTCAGGAGCGCGCGGGGGGACCTTCTTGTCTCGGCCTCGACCACGGCATTCAGGTAGTCGGGCTGCGGCGGGCCGACGGCGACCGTCTCGTAGACGCGCGAGGAGCGAACGACGGAGATGTCCGCGTG
>JACDCJ010000024.1 GCA_013817655.1 Actinosomnolentus pattersoniae (SeqCode) | reverse complement strand
GCGTCACGTTCGAGAACGCGTTCGTCACCACCGCCCTCTGCTGCCCGTCGAGGGCCAGCATCCTCACGGGACAGGCATCCCGGCACACAGGCGTCCACCGTAACGACGTGCCGGACGGCGGGGCGCCGGCCTTCGACGACGACTCCACACTGGCGACGTGGCTCTCCGACGCGGGCTACGAAACGGCGCTGATCGGCAAGTACCTGAACAACTACGATCTCCTCGGACCGACCTACGTGCCTCCCGGCTGGGACGACTGGCACGCAGTCACGGGGCGCCCGGAGATCAGCTTCTACGGCTACTCGTTGAACGAGAACGGCCGCGTCGTTCGGTACGGGAATCGTCCGGAGGACTACTCGACGTCAGTCCTCACGGACCGGGCGGTCGCTTTCATCCGGCAGGCAACAGGGCCTTTCCTTCTGTACTTCGCGCCGATCGCCCCGCATCTCCCGGCTCGCCCGGCGCCCGAGGACGAAGGCCGGCTCGCCGGCATCGATCCGTGGAGGCCCCCATCCTTCGATGAGGGAGACGTCTCGGACAAGCCGTGGGCGGGGACCTTCCCCAGCCTGACGGACGCGGAGCGGGCGACCACGGACGCCGATCGCGTGGCGATGCTCGAGTCGCTGCTGGCCGTGGACCGGGGAGTGGCCGAGATCGTTCGAACGCTCGAAGCACGCGGGGAGCTAGAGGACACCCTGTTCGTTTACACCTCGGACAACGGGTATTTCTGGGGCGAGCACCGCCTGAGCGGAAAGGTGTGGCCGTACGAGGAGGCCATCCGTGTGCCGTTGGTCGTTCGCGGGCCGGGAGTGCGGGATCCCGGCCGCACCGAGCCGGGTCTCGCCCTGAACATCGACCTGGCCGCGACGGTGTCCGAGGCCGCGAACGTCACCCCGGGGCTGCCGCAGGACGGACTGAGCCTGATGCCCCTTCTACGGGGTGAGACTACCGGGTGGCGAGACGCCTTCGTCGTGGAGTTCCTGGGCGTCGCCCCACCACCGTTCGAGGCCATCCGGACGGAGACCCACCTGTACGTGGAGTACCGCAACGGCTGGCGGGAGCTTTACGACCTTCGAGCCGACCCCTTCGAGCTCGAGAACCGGGCGGAGGACCCCTCCTACGCCGCCATCCGCACGGCGCTCGCGCGGAGGCTCTCGGAGCTCCTGGGATAGGCGAGGGTCAGATCGGGAGCCCGGCCTCCGGCGCGTCGCCCCTGTAGTCCGAGTACTCCGCGGTCGCGTAGTTGCGGGCGAAGGCGAAGGCCACCGGGAGGCTCACGTTCTCGCAGAAGCGAACGTGGTGCCAGCTGGCGAGCGCCATCCTCTTGCCGGACGGAAGGGTGCCCTGCGCCCCCTGGTCCGGGTAGTTGTACGGCGCGACGATGACGTGGTCCTGGTTCTCGCGGAAGAAGGTCTGGATCTCCGCGAGCTCGTCGGCGGAGGCGTCCGGGGAATACCACACGATGGCCGCCCCGTGCTCCAGCGAGTGCAACGCCTGATCCATGGGCGGCGGAGAGTCGTAGATGTTCGCCGGCAGTGTGCCGCCGCCGTGGGGGCCGGAGGCGGGTGGGGTCGATGGGTAGCTCGAGAACGGAGGCATGGTGGGCGGGCCGTTCGGGCCTCCCACGTGGGTTTGGTCCTGATCCGCGGGATCGAAGGCGGCGATGGTCTGGACCTGGTCGCAGCCCGCGGCCGTGGCGGCCTGATCGGCACGATCCAGCAGGCTCTGTTGCTCGCCGGTCAGCTCGCCGCCACCCGTCCGAGAGACCAGGAATCCTAGCGCCACCACCACCAGGACGGACCCGCCCACGACGGCGACCCGCCGGTAGATCCGTCGCCGTGCCATCTGCCGGCGTATAGCCTCGCGGTGCCGCCGGGCCTCCTCCTTGCGGGCCTGACGGTTCTGGCCCTCCGCGACCTTCTCCGCCGACGGCGAGGCGGCGGTCGCGGCGGAGGACGCTCCGCGGGGAGCGCGCGAGGATCCCGGCGGGCGTTTGGTGGAGGCTTTCCCCGCGGGAACCGTCACCACCTGACGCGTGGGTGCGGCCGACTTTCTTCTGTTCGTCTTCTTCTTGGCCATCGGTCCTCGTGAAGGGCGATCCGGTTGCGATCCTCGGTGCCCCGGTCGTCCGACTCTACAAGATGCGCTCTGCTGGTCCGGGCGGCGCCGCAGGTGATCAGCCGGTGGTCTTCGGGAGCCCCGGATACTTGAACTCGACCGGCTCCGCGTTGATGCGGGTGGCTACGCGACCGAGCAGGACGATCACCAGGACGCCGATCAGCGTGACTACCAGCGCGTACAGGAACAGCGCACCGATTCGCTCGCTCTCGTTCGGGAAGAGCTTCAAGAACAGCTGGGTGATGGCGCTGTTCCAGGCCAGGGCGGCCACCACTCCGAAGGCTGCGCTCGCGAGGGCGATCATCGTGGCGATGAACTCCCGGCTGAAGCGTGACGTCTTGAGGACGACGCCGCCGACGAGCGGCCCCTCCCCGTTCGGGGGTGTTGCGCCATCCGCCGGCCGCCGTGGATCCGCCTGCTCGCTCATCGCCGCCTCCTTCGTGATTCCGGTTCGCGCGACTATATCCGTGGGGCGTCGCATCACCCGGCGCCCCAGCTGTGAACGTCGTGGGGAGTGTTGAGGTTGACCGCGAACCGGCCGCTGGGGTCGGCGACCCCCCACTCGACGTCCGTGACCAAGCGGACGCGAAGCGCCGAGAGCGCGTCCCCGACCCGGAGACGGCCGGACGCGACGGCAGCCCGAAAGTGGGGAAGGGCGCTGCGTGCGTAGAGGGCGTGCAGAGGTTGCGGACCCGTTGGCGTGACCGGCACGACGGCGTCCTCGCCCAGGCGAAGGCGAGCGAGAAGCGCAAAGACCTCCGGGCTCGCGTCCGGCATGTCCACGGCCACGACGGCCACCGTGGGGTGCGGGGACGCCGAGATGCCGGCCACAATCGCCGCGAGCGGCCCCGCCGCCGGGACCTCGTCGGACACCTCCGGGAAGCCCAGGTCACCGAGCCGTCCGATCCGGCCGGGCGCGAGCATGACCGGGTCCGCCACGCTCGCGAGACGCCGGGCGACCCGGATCACGAGAGGCTCGCCCGCGGCATCCAGGAGGGCCTTCTCCTCGCCCATGCGCACGCTTCGCCCGCCGCACAGCACCAGCCCCGCCAGCGCCGTGGTCTGGGGTTCGTCCGCCATCACGTTCCCAGCGGAGCGCGCGATCGGTGCCGGATCACGCTTCGTCCGGAGACCGGAGGAAGGCCGAGGCGTCGAGCGGAGGCCGCGAAGGTGGCCCGCCGGCCGGGGTTCCAACCGCCACGGATCCCAGAGGGATCCACTCTTCCTCCAGCCCGAGCACGGCCCGCGTCTCCTCCTTGCAGAAAAGGGTGGACGACACCCAGCAAGAGGCGAGTCCCTGCGCGTGCAGGGCGAGCATCAGGTTCTGGATGGCCGCTCCCCCCGACAGGAGGAACATCTCCCGCTCGGCCGCGGAGCGCTCGCCGTCGGCGTATCGGTGCGATCCGCGAAGCCGGATGCACGGCACGACCAGGAGGGGCGCCTCCGCGAGCAGCGCATCCGATTTCCGGAGTCGGCGTTCGATCACGGTCTGCGCCACGCCGTCGCCCTTCAGGTCCGCGACCCACGCAGCGGCCATCGCCCGCAGGAGCCGTCGCCTGGCCGGCCCGGGCTCGAGAGCCACGAAGAGCCACGGGCGCGTGTGGTGCGGGGCGGGGGCGGTGCAGGCTGCGGCGACCGCCTCCAGCACCGCTCCACGGGCGATCGGAGAAGCCCGGAAGGACCGAACGGAGCGCCGGCTGGAGATGGCCTGCAGGGGGGACTCCCGGAAGAGGTCGTCCTCGCCCCGGCGGACAAGGGCCGCGGCGGGCGAGAGGTTCCCCCGCGATCGGACGCCCCTAACGATCGCCACGGGAACACCATCCGACTTGCCCATGACGAGCCCGCTCGCGGCCGCGACCTCGTCGGCGAGGGCGACGATCGTTGCCTCCAGCGCTCGTCCGGTCGCGTCGGGCGAGCCCCGGAGGTCGACGAGCGAGGGGAATCCGGCCACGCCGACGGCCACGTTCACGACCCCGTGGCGCCACGCGCGTCCGAACGTGTCCGTGATGACGACGCTCACGGCCACGCCCCTCGCCTCGCCCAGGGCCGTGCGGATCCGCTCGGCGCTCGCGTCCGGGTCCTCGGGAAGGAGGGTGAGAAACCCCTCGGCCACGTTCGACGCGTCCACACCCGCGTTCGCGCACACGAACCCATGTTTCGTCTCGGCGATGACGAGCCCGCTTCTTCGTGCGAGAACGCGCTTGGACTCGCGCGCGACCCAGGCGGCCTTCCCGTCCGGTTGCTCCGGAACGATCCGGCCTTCCGCCTTGGATACGACCTTCTGGGTCACCGCCACCACGTCGCCTTCGGCCATCGCGATGCCGGCCTTCGAAAGGGCCGTTGAGATGATCGCCGGAAGGTCGGCTCCGGGAACGATCTCGGGCACGCCCGGAACCGGGATGACCTCGATGCGAAATCTCCCGGAGGGAGAACGGATGTCTGCCCGGTCGGACGCGGGATCCCCGCTCACGCCGGCGCACCCGCCACTCGGAGCGCCACTCGCGCCAGCCGCTCGGCCGCCCCGTCGTCGACCATGATGGAGTCCGTCACCGCGACTCGGACGCCTCTCACGCGAATACGTGCCGCCATGGCCGCGTCCCGCTCGTCGATCACCCACCCGCCCAGTAAGCCCTCATAGTGTTCGGCGACCCCGGCGGCGGAGACCTCGACTCCGGCCGCCGGGAGGAGCCGGTCGGCCATCCCGCGAAGGGGCGCTCCGCCCACGATCGGCGACACGCCGGCCACGCTCGTACGGCGCCTGGCCAGGGCATCCCGGACGCCGGGCACCGCCAGGATGGGCCCGATCGACGCGATCGGGTTGGACGGGCAGAACAGGACGGCGTCCGCCCCGGCCAGGCTCTCGAGGACCCCCGGAGCCGCCCGGGCCCGGTCGGCTCCGTCGAAACGAACGTTCTTCACGCGATCCCTCCCACCTCTGCGCACCCAGTATTCCTGGAAGTGCAGGTCTAGCGGCCTTCCCGCCTCGTCCAAGACGCCCAGGCGAGTCGTGACCGTCTCGTCCGACATCGGCAGGACCCGGGCGAGGATGCCGAAGCGCGAAGCGATCGCGGCGGTCGCCTCCGAAAGGGTGGCGCCCTGGTCGATCAGCCCGGTCCGGAACAGATGGGTCGCTAGATCCAGGTCCCCGAGGCCGAACCACGCGCCGGCGGCCCCGAGTGCGCGAAGCTCTCCGGTTGCCCGGAAGGTCTCCCCGGACCGGCCCCACCCCCGATCGCGGTCGGCCACGCCCGCCAACCAGTAGGTGACCGAGTCGAGGTCGGGGGCGACATGGAGCCCGTGCACGCGGATGTCGTCCCCGGTGTTGACCACCACCGTGACCCGCTCGGCGGGAACCGCCCGCACGAGTCCCCTCAGGAACTTCCCCGCCCCCACGCCGCCCGCAAGGGCCGCAACATGCACGGGGGTTATCTTGTCATCGTGAGCGAACGGTCCCATGAGATGCGCAGGGCGCTGGCGCGCGCCCGCGGCGGCAAGACCCTCTCGGTCGAGGAGGTCACGGCGCTGCTCGCGGCGCGGGGAGAGGCGCTCGAGGATCTGCTGTCAATCGCCGCGGCTTCCCGGGACCGAGGCCACGGTAGGACGGTCACCTACTCCCGAAAGGTCTTCATCCCGCTCTCGATGCTGTGCCGGGATCACTGCCACTACTGCACCTTCGCGAAGCCCCCCGCCAGGGTCGTGGAGCCGTTCCTCACCCCCGAGGAGGTGGTGACCATCGCCGAGGCCGGGCGGCGTCGACAGTGCAAGGAGGCCCTCTTCACCCTCGGGGACAAGCCGGAGGAGCGCTATCCGGCGGCGCGCGAGTGGCTCGAGGCTCGGGGGTTCTCCTCGACGCTCGAATACCTTCGCGCGGTGGCGATCCGGGTGATCGAGGAGACCGGTCTGCTTCCCCACCTCAACCCAGGCGTAATGAGCTGGGAGGACATGGCCAGGCTGAAGCACGTGAGCGCGTCCATGGGCCTGATGCTCGAATCCTCCTCGGAACGGCTTACGCGCAAGGGCGGGGTCCACTTCGGCTCTCCGGACAAGGCCCCCGCGATCAGGCTACGCACCATCGAGGACGCCGGGCGGCTCTCCATACCGTTCACGACCGGCATCCTCGTCGGCATCGGCGAGACGCTTCGAGAGCGGGCCGAATCGCTCCTGGCCATCCGCGGCCTGCACCGCCTGTACCGCCACGTGCAGGAGGTCATCATCCAGAACTTCCGCGCGAAGCCGGGAACGGCGATGCGAGACTCCCCCGAACCGCAGCAGGAGGAGTTCCTGGCGGCCGTGGCGACGGCCCGGGTGGTCTTCGGGCCGTCCATGAACGTGCAGGCGCCTCCCAACCTCTCCGACGACGGCTACCCGCGGCTCCTCGATGCCGGCATCAACGACTGGGGAGGGGTTTCCCCCGTCACGCCCGACCATGTCAACCCGGAGGCTCCATGGCCGCCGCTCCAGGACCTCGAGCGCCGTACGGCAGAGAGGGGCCTTCGTCTGCGGGAGCGGCTCACCATCTATCCGGAGTACGCGCTCCGGCCAGACCCCTGGCTCGCCGGGAAGATGCAGGAGCCGGTTCGCCTGTTGGCGGCCGAGGACGGGCTGGCGGTTCAGGGTCGGTCACCAGAGCCCATCCCATGGCAGGACCCCGAGGTCCTGTGGAAGCCCAGGACGACGGCGCTCACCTTCGCGAAGGGGAACGGGGCCCTGCGAGAGGACGCCGTCGACGTGTACGGAGACTTCGACGCGATCTCCGTGACGCGGGCCTGGGACGTCCGACCATCCATCGCACCGCGAAGGCTTGAAGGGCAGATCCGGGGAGCCCTCTCGAAGGCGTCCGCCGCACGCCCTCTTAGCGACGAGGACGCGCTTGCGCTGTTCCAGGCGGAGGGCGAGGCACTGGAGGCGCTCTGCGGCGTCGCCGACGACCTCCGTCGCCAGGCGGTGGGCGATGAGGTGACCTACGTGGTCAACCGGAACATCAATTTCACCAACGTGTGCTACACGGGGTGTCGGTTCTGTGCGTTCGCTCAACGGGAGATCGACACCGAGTCCTACACGCTCTCGCTCGAAGAGGTGGCCGACCGGGCATCGGAAGCATGGGAGTACGGGGCGACCGAGGTCTGCATCCAGGGCGGGCTCCATCCGAGCCTGCCGGGAGACTTCTATTTCAAGATCCTCGACGCGATCAGGGGGCGGACGCCCGGCATGCACATCCACGCGTTCAGCCCGATGGAGGTCCTGAACGGCGCCTCGCGTCTCGGGATCTCCTTCCGGGAGTTCTTGGTGGAAGCCCGGCATCGAGGCCTCGGAAGCATCCCCGGCACGGCGGCGGAGATCCTGGACGACGAAGTCCGCTGGGTCCTCACCAAGGGAAAGTTGCCGGCGGATACGTGGGAGGAGATCGTCACGACGGCTCACTCGCTCGGCCTGCGCAGCTCGTCGACGATCATGTACGGACACGTGGACGCGCCGCCGCACTGGGTGGCCCACATCCGGCGCCTGGCGCGAATTCAGGAGGAGACCGGGGGCTTCACCGAGTTCGTGCCGCTCCCGTTCGTCTACCGAAACTCGCCCATCTATCTGGCCGGCAAAGCGCGCGCCGGCGCGACGCTGGAGGAGAACCGCCGGATGCACGCCGTGGCTCGCATCCTCCTGGACGGCCGCATCCCGAACGTGCAGGTCTCGTGGGTCAAGATGGGCATGGAGTACTGCAAGGCGATCCTGAGAGGCGGCGCGAACGACTTCGGCGGGACGCTCATGGAGGAGACCATCTCCCGAATGGCCGGCGCCGAGTGGGGTATCCGCAAGGAGCCCGAAGACTTCGAAGAAGTGATCCGGGAGATCGGCCGCGTGCCCGCCGAGCGAACCACGCTCTACGGGCGCGTGTCTCGGCGCCAGAGATCCGCCGCCTCGCCGCCCGTCGCTCGATGAACGGCAAGACTGGTAAAGGGTCTTTACCAGAACTGTAAAGCTCCTTTACGACCGAGAAACTTGCTCGTCGGGGTTGCGCATGACGCGCGCACCCGCCACCATTCATGGGATGGATGCGAGGGACGTTCGCGAGGCGCGAATTCTTCTGCGCGCCGACTTGCATTTCGGAGCCGTTCTCCGTCAGAATTACAACAATGTAATTCTGGGGAGCTGCGATGCATCACTTCATACCTTGGCAGGAGCTGGCTCGCTGCAAGGACCACGACCCGGAGGTCTTCTTCCCCGAGAAGGGCGGGTCCTCGCGCGAGGCCAAGCGCATCTGCGCGGAGTGCCCCGTGCGAATCGAATGCCTGAACTATGCCTTGCGCCGAGACGAGCGCTATGGGGTGTGGGGAGGGATGAGCGAGCGGGAACGTCGACGCCTTAAGCGAATGGCGTCGTGAGAGCGAACGGGAGGAGGTGAACCATGCCGGCAGCCAAGAAGTCCACGGCCAGGAAGTCGACGGCCAGGAAGTCCACGGCCAGGAAGTCGACCGCTAAGAAGTCCACGGCCAGGAAGTCGACCGCTAAGAAGTCGACGGCCAGGAAGTCGACCGCCAGGAAGTCGACCGCTAAGAAGTCGACGGCCAGGAAGTCGACCGCTAAGAAGTCCACCGCAAGAAAGTCGACGGCCAGGAAGAGCGCGGCCAAGAAGTCGACGGCGAAGAAGTCCACCGCAAGAAAGTCGACGGCGAAGCGGTAGCTCGCGCGTCGCCGATCGACGCTCCTAGGAAGGGGGGTTGCGACCCCCCTTCTTGGATGTTCGGGCCCTTCCCGGGGGATCCTCCGGCGACCGGATCCGCCGCCGCGGGTGGACCAAGAGGATTGGGTGTCGTGCTATCCTCGGCCGACTTCCCCTCTACAGCCTGGTCGCCCCATCATGCCGATCGTTGAAACCCGCTCCTCGAAGGACGCCGGCTCGCCGGAAGACGTCAAGCCGTCCAGTGTGCTGGTCATCTTGGTCGTCAAGGACGGCGCTCCGTGGCTCCGTCGCTGTCTTCTCTCGCTGGCCAAGCAAACCTATCCGCGCATCAGTGTGTTGGCCGTGGACAACGCCTCTACCGACGGCTCTGTCGAGGCGCTCGAAGGGTCACTGGGAGCGGAGCGGGTGATCCGACTCGAGGGGAACCAGGGTTTCGCGCGCGCCCTCACCCACGGCCTGGCCTCGAAGGCTGCGCGAGAGGCAGATCACCTGCTCCTGGTGCACGACGATGTGGCTCTCGCCCCAGACGCAATCAGCACGCTCGTCCAGGAGGCCGAACGTAACGAGTCCACCGGCGTCGTCGGACCCAAGGTCCTGGACTGGAAGCAGCCGAGGATCCTTCGCGACATCGGCCAATCGAGCGACCGGTTCGGGTATCCCTATAGCACCCTCGAGGACGGCGAGATCGACCATGGCCAGTACCAGCGTGCCCGAGAGGTTCTCTTCGTCTCCTCCTGCGCCATGCTCGTATCCCGGGAGGCGTGGACTCGCATCGGATTGCTGGACGAGCGCCTCGACTCTCGTTACGACGCCCTGGACTTCTGCTGGCGGGCGCGGCTCGCGGGCTTTCGGGTTCTGATGATCCCGTCGGCGGTGGCGCGTCACCGGGGCGCCTCCGCCACTCGGGAGCGCCCTGGGGCCGACGGGCGGGCAAGGGATCGCTACTACCGGGAGCGGGCCGCCTTCACCAGCATGCTCAAGAATTACTCGCTCATCTCCCTCCTCTGGATCCTCCCCCTGTACCTCCTCCAGGGAGTCGTGCGCGTCGTCATGCTGGCCATCTCCCGTCGCTTCGAGGACGCCTACCAGGTCCTCGCCGCCTGGGGTTGGAACGCGGTGCATCTCCCCGGGACGGTTCGGCGAAGGGTTCGCGTCCAGGCCGCGCGGGCGGTGAGGGATCGTGAGGTTCATCGCTTCATGGCCCCGGCGGGAATCCGTCTGCGCAAATGGGCGGTGACCGCCGGGGAGGTCATGCTGCCGAGGCGTCAGCCCACGCCGGCCGGGCCCCGCCCCACCGCGTGGACACGCGCGAAGGCGTTCGCGAGCGTCCATCCGGTCCTGGTGGCGTGCCTTCTCGCCGGCGTTCTGTGCCTGATCGCCTACCGTGGGCTCCTCGGCGCGAACCCGCTATTCGGTGGGAGTCTCGCGACATTCCCATCGACCCCCTCAGGGTTCTTCCAGGAGCTGACCTCCGGGCTACGAAGCACGGGCCTGGGTGGGTCGCATCCCGCGAGCCCCGCGCTCGGCCTCCTCGGGATCGGGAGTCTCGTGACGCTCGGGAGCCCGGCGCTCCTCCAGAAGTTCCTGCTTCTCGGGCTCCCGGTCGCCGCCGGCGTGGGGTGCTATCGATCGATCCGCTTCCAGACGGGCGTGCGCCTCGCGGCCGTTCTCTCGGCGGCCGCCTACGCGCTCTCCGCCGTCGTCCTGTGGGCGTTCTCGGATGGGCGCATCCCCTTCCTCGTCCTCCTGGCCGGGCTTCCGTGGCTGTTCCGGAAGTTCCCCGAAGCGTTCGCCGAACGGCTTCCGGGGCGGCCCGTGAGGTGGATCGCCGGCGCCGGCCTCGGGCTCGCGGTCCTGGTCGCCTTCTATCCGGGCACCCTCGTGGCCCTGATCCTCATCGTGGCCGCATCGGTCCTCATCCCGGGCATCGCTCCTGGGCGCCTTCGCGGGCTCGTCCTTTCGGTCGTGGCGACGGCTGCGGCCGGTCTGCTCGCGATGCCGCTGACGGTCGAGTTGCTCAGGGAGCCCGGTGGAGCCTTGGCGGACCTCGGAGGGATCCCGTCGTTCGCGTTCCTGGCTCGCCTTGCGCCGGGTCCCGGGCCGGGGGCTTGGCCCCTCGCCATCTACCTTCCTCTGTCTGCGGGCCTCGCCCTGATCTTCGTGTCCCCGCGATTCTCCCGTGCGGTCGGAAGGTCCATCCTCATCGCGGTCGCTTCCACGTACCTGGCGTGGCTGGGAGCGGCCGGTCACCTCCCGAGCGCGCTCACGAACCCTCCCGCGCTCGTTGGCCTGGCAGCCGTGGCCTACGCGAACCTCGTGGGGCTCGGCCTCGCCTCCGTTCTCGGCGGCGTGGGGCGAGCCGCCTTCGGCGGTCGACAACTCGCAGCGGCACTGATGGCCGGCGTGGTGGCGGCCGGGGTGGCCGCCCAGGCCTTCCAGGCCGCGAGGGGCAACTGGACCGTCGGCGGTCCCGGGCGGCTGCGTGCCTCTTACCTGGCGGTGAGCGACTCCACGGAGGAGCCGTTCCGGGTGCTGTGGCTGGGAAAGCCGGGGAGCGCCCCGTTTCCGGCTCCCGGAGGGGGGCCGGAGGGCACGGTAGCCGCGGGATCGGCATCCGTGCGGTTCGCCGTTCGCGGTCCTGGGGGGGCCTCCATGCTCGACGTCGGGCGTCCCGCCGCCGGCCCCGGATACGACTCGCTCCGCCGGGACCTTGCCGAGCTTCTTGCGGGGGATACGCGTCATGGCGGCTCACTGCTGGCGCCGCTCGGGGTCCGGTTCGTCGTAGGGGCGCCGACCGACCTTCCGGGACTGGCCCTCGCCCGGCTAGCAGATCAGCTCGACCTCGACCGGGTGCCCGCCGCCGACCTCACGATCTTCCAGAACGCGAAGTGGGTGCCCCTGGCGGCTCGGGTCGACGACGCAGCGTGGTCGAGCGCGTCCCGCTCCGACGCGGGCAGCGCCGTCGCGGCGCTTCCCGTCGTTCAGGCGACTCCACTCGCGGGCTCGGGCACGCGTCTGACGGGATCGGAAGGCTCCTCCGCCGGCATCGTCCTTTTGGCCCAGGAGTTCGATCCTCGGTGGCGTCTCCGGCCCACCGGGGGGGGTCTCGAGGTCGAACCACATCGTTCGTTCGGATGGGCCCTCGGTTTCGCCGCACCCGATGACGCCGGCCCTTTCGAGGTCCGGTTCCACGGGCAGAGCATTCGCGCCGTGCAGATAGCCGGGGTTGCGGCGCTCTGGCTCGCGGCGCTCTGGATCACCCGGAGGCCCGTTCGCCGTGGCTGAGGCCGGTGGTCGGCGACCCGCTCCGAGGCTCCTGGGAGTGGCGATGCTCGCGGCCGTGATGGCCGCCTCGGGCGTCTTTCTCGACCGGTCCGAGATCGATCGGACACCTGTGGGGGAGAGAGCCTCGTTTCGAACGGGGGCGTGGTTCTGTCCCCACGGGGGCGCAGCCGGCTGGCGAGGCTGGATCGTCCTCGCGAACCCCGGCGATCGGGCCGTCCAAGTTCGCACCACCTCGATCACATCCACCGGCGCGCCTGAGGTCTCGAGCTTCTCCATCGGCCCCCGCCGGCAGCTTTACCGGGAAGTCCCGGCCGCCGAGCCGGGCGCCGCCACCCAGGTGGAATATTTCGGCGGATGGGTCGGCGTGGCCGCGTTGACGGTGACGAGCGCGGACCGGCCAGCGATCGCGGCGCAGCGCTGCGCCGGCGCGCCTCATGGGGAGTGGTTCCTCCTGGACGCCCCGACCGCCCGGGACCAGACGGCGTACGTCGTGGTGATGAACCCGTTCGCCGCGGCGGCCGCCGTCGATGTCGTGCTTCGAACCGAAGAGCGTATCGTCGCTCCGGGAACGCTGACCCCCCTCGTCGTGCCGGCCGGTCGCTCCATCGGCATCAGGCTCAACGACTTCGTGGTCCTTGGCTTCGGCGAGCGCACGCTCGCCGTGCAGGTCGTCCCGAAGGTCGGCCGCGTCGTCGTCGGGGGACTCGATGTGTCCCCCGGCAGCGTCCGATCGGAGATCGGTCTTCCCGGTCCGCAGACGGGCTGGAGCTTCGCGGCGAAGGGCATTGGGGGCTGGACCGTCCCTTCGCTGAGCCCCGGGCCCGTCGGCGCTGAGCTGTCCTTCGTCGCCCAAAGCCCCGCCGGCCAGCAGCTATTGCCCGATCTGTCCGACGTCACGCTCGAGCCGGAGGGCGTCCGCACCTTCGCCCTCGACGTCGAGGGCCAAGAAGGAGCGCTGGTTCGCTCGATCAACAGGCGACCCGTGGTAGCGACGGCGCGGCTGGCGGGGAGCGGCAACGATGGGGTGACCATCAACGGGGCGGCACGAAGCTATCGCCGGTGGCTCGTCCTGCCGGCGCTTCCTCCGACCGGAGGAACGGCGTCACTCGTCGTGAGCAACCCGGGGCTCGAGTCCGCCCGGGTCACCGTCGAGCTCCTCGGGGAGGCCGGCCCTATGCCGTCCGAGCGGTTGGAAGCGCTCACCGTGCCACCTGGAGCGACCCGCGTGTGGCAGCTTCCCGGCGACGACGAAGGCGTTCCGGTGTCGGCGCTCGTTCGATCGACCGGCGCTTCCGTCGTGGCCGGTTCCTCCGGTTCCGTGGGCGAGGATGGCTTCGCCGCAACTCTCGGGGTGCCGCT
>JACDCJ010000173.1 GCA_013817655.1 Actinosomnolentus pattersoniae (SeqCode) | reverse complement strand
CTCGCCGCCCCGGCGACCCGCGCTTCCACTTAGAACGCCTCGACGGTCGCGTACACGAGGGCGGCGACGAGGAGCATCGCGGTGGCCAGGTGGGCGGTAACGTTGAGTGCCTCCAGCCGGCTCCACACCACCACGGCGCCGAGGAGCGCCTGCGCGATCACGAGCCCCATCGCGATCGCCGCGGCCCGGAACGCGCGGGGGGCGGAGCCGCGGAGGCGCCACGCGAGGACGGCCAGCACCGCGATGAGCACGATCGCTACCGATGCGGTCAGGCGGTGGGAGTACTCGATGAGCTGGTGATACTCGAGCGGGGGGATCCAGCGCCCGTTGCACCTCGGCCAGTCCGGACATGCGTCTCCGGAGTTGGTGGCCCGGACGAGCGCCCCGACGGCCACCAGGAGGAACGTCGCCGCCGTAGAAGCGACGGCGAGCCCGCGGAGGCCGCGGTGGGGGCCGGAGGGACCCCGAACGGTCCCCCGGGGGGCCCGAGGCGGCGGGGAGAGAACGGTTTCGCGACGCGACATCCGCCCGTCAGTATCCCGCGCCGCGGAAGCGCACCCCTAGATTGCCGGCGTGAAGCGATTGATCACGCGGAACAGCGGAGCGATCAGCCGGACCCAGGTTCCGGAGATCAACAACACACCGATCGTCACCAGCGCCACGCCGCTCACGCCGGCGAACCAGGAGTAGTTGCGGCCGAAGAACCGCCCGGCCGTGAGCAGTTTCCCGAGCCCCAGTCCCACGAGGACGAAGGGTACGCCGAGGCCCATCGAGTAGAAGAACAGCAGCAGCATCGTCCTCGCCGTGCTCCCCTGGTTCGCCGCCAGCGTGAGGATTGCTCCGAGCACCGGCCCGATGCACGGCGTCCATCCCACGGCGAACGCCATGCCGAGAGGAAAGGCTCCGGCCTTCCCTGGCTTGATGCGGGAGAGCAGTGGGCGCCCCTCGCGGTACAGCCACGGGACCCTGGCTCGAAAGGCGTAGAGGAGCATGAAGATGCCGAAGAGCAGGACCAACACGCCGGCCACCCGCTGGCCCCCCTGTGACCGGATCGCACGGCTGAGCGACGTGGCCGCGAAGCCGAACACCAGCGTGAAGACCACGGAGAACCCGAGGATGAACAGCAGGATGGGAATGAGCCGCCTGCGGTCCCGCACCGCTGGGTCCGTTCCACCGGTGAGGAGAGACAGGTAGCCGGGCACCAGCGGCAGCACGCAGGGCGAGGCGAAGGAGACCACGCCGGCCGCGAAGGCGAGCGCGGGGGCCCACCACGCTTGAACCTGCTGGGCAGCGTCCCCGACCATCCGGTCGCCATTCTCTCAAGCGCGGCTTGCGAAGTTGTCAACGCCTCGTCCCCGGGCCATGATGGTCCCGATGCTTGTGAACGGCTTCACAAGCCCTTGGCCGAGCCGGCTCACCCTCCCTCAGCGGGTCTCGTTCCCCTCATCTTTGAGCGCGACCACCGCCCGCCGATATAATTCGCTCGCGCTCCCCGTCCGCGCTCGTCGAGGTCGCCGCCCATGAAGCTCGCGCAGAGGATGATCCCGAAGGGCCTGCAGGAACGGGCGCAGCCCTTCGTCAAGCGGTTCGAGACCTTCCTTCGCGACTTCGAGTGGACATGGACGAAGGCCGTCCTGGCCTCGCTCATCCTGTGGTTCATCGGCCTCACGGCCCTCGCGGTGATCCCCTCGTGGTGGCTCTACTTCGCCGATGAGACGCTCGGATGGCGAAACACGCCCGAGAAGTTCTGGCTGTTCAAGCTGCGGGACGTGATCGCGAGCGGCCTGTTCGGGACCCCCTTTGTGATAATGATCGTTGCGCCCTACTACATCCAGAAGTGGAGGCGCCGGCTTCGAAGCGAGAGCGAGAGCCGCCCCACCGGTGGGTACCGCTGATGTGCCGGAAGAGGTGACGAGATGCCGTTCGTGAAAACGGAGGTCGACATAAAGACGGACTACACGGTCGAGACGGTCGATCCCGACTGGCTGAAGCAGGGCGTGAAGTCCCCGAAGCACCTCATGCTCGACCCCGAGCCCTGTATCCTCTGCCGCGCCTGCGAGGACGTCTGTCCCTGGAACTGCATCTTCATGCTGGACCCCGGCATCGTCCATCAGACCCAGGACGAGGCCGTCGAGGCCGAGGCGCGGGAGTCCTTCGCCATCTTCGTGGTCGACGACAACGCGTGCACCCGATGCTCGGTGTGCGTCGAGCGCTGTCCCAGCGATTGCCTCTACTACGCGCGGCTTCCGGAGGAGACGGGCGGGGCGCGCACCATGGCTGCCGTGCCGATGGCCCAGAAAGTCGACGCCGATGTCGAATAGCTCGCGGAGAGGACCCGGGCGACCGTGAAGCTCAAGCTGCCGAGGCCGAACCTCAGGGAAGCGGGCGACAAGGTTCGCGAGACCGAGTTCTGGAAGTCGGTCTTCCGCCCCGGCTCGATCTTCCGCCGGGGCTACAAGGACACCCAGCGGGACCGGGCCCTCGCCATGATGAACAACGTCCTGTACCACCTGCACCCGGTAAAGATCAAGCGGCACGGCCTGAAGCTGACATACACCTTCTGCCTGGGCGGACTGTCGTTCTTCCTCTTCGTCCTCCTGACGATCACCGGGATCTACCTGATGTTCTTCTACCGTCCCTCGGCCGACATCGGGGCCGCGCAGGCGTACAGCGACATGCTGCAGATCCGAAACAGCGTCTTCTTCGGCGACCTCGTGCGAAACATCCACCGATGGGGCGCGCACCTCATGGTGTTCACGGTGTCCCTGCACATGGCCCGCGTCTTCTACACGGGCGCCTACAAGCCCCCGCGCGAGTTCAACTGGGTCGTCGGGGTCATCCTGCTGTTCCTCACCCTGGGGCTTTCGTTCACGGGCTACCTCCTTCCCTGGGATCAGCTCTCCATCTGGGCCGTCCAGGTGGGGACCTCGCTCGCGGGCTATTCCCCCCTCATCGCCAACCAGGTCAAGTTCATCCTGCTGGGCGGCATCGAGGTCGGCCCCGAGACGCTGCTGCGCTGGTACGTCCTGCACGTGCTGTTCCTGCCGTTCATCCTCGTCCTGTTCCTTGCCGTCCATTTCTGGAGGATCCGCAAGGACGGCGGGATCAGCGGGCCCCTGTAGGAGGCGACATGGCGACACGTGAAGAGACGCCCATGGACCAGGCGGTCTTCGACAAGACAATGGAGACCGAGCTCGGCAAGGGGACCGATCGACGTGTGGCCGAGGGTCGAGCGCGCGCGGCCGGCGTCCGGGCCTACCGGAAGGCGCACGGAGAGCCGGAGAGAGAGGCCAAGCCGGCCGAGGAACGTTCCCACGCTCCCGCGGCTTCGGCGGCCGGAGGAGACGGAGGAGCCGCCGCTGCCGGAGCGGCCCAGGTTCCCGCCGGCGCGGTGGCCTACGCGGCTCCGGGGGCGGCCGCGGTGCGGACGGCGCCTCCGCCCACGGGGAAGGTTCCCGCTCCCAAGCCCGGAGCACCCGACAAGCACCGGCTACTGGCGCTCGTCGCGCCCGAGGGCATCCAGCGGGTCGAGCGAGAGCAGGGCGACCGGATCAACGTGTTCCCCCACCTGCTCATGGAGGAGTTCGTGAGCCTGCTCGTCATGTCGGCCTTCCTGATCGTGTTCTCCACGTTCGTCAACGCGCCGCTTCGCGAGCTCGCCAACCCGAACCTCACCCCCAACCCCTCCAAGGCTCCCTGGTACTTCCTGGGGCTTCAGGAGCTTCTCCGGTACTTCCACCCACAGATCGCGGGCGTCATCGTCCCAACCCTCATCCTGGTCGGCCTGATGGCCGTCCCCTACGTGGATCGCAACCCGAGCACGAAGCCGGGCGACCGCAAGCTCGCAATCACCCTGTTCACCATGCTCTTCATGTTCGGGGCGGTCCTCACCATGGCGGGGTCGTTCTTCCGCGGCCCCAGCTTCAACTGGATATGGCCGTGGGGGCAGCACACGAGCTTGTTCTTCGACCTGTGAGCGTGCTGGGGATCTCTCAGGCGACCTTCGCCGTCGCAATCGTGGCCGCGCTGGTCGGCATGTTCGTCGTGCTGCTCGCCGGGTCCCTCGTACGCGCGCGCAGAGCCTCCCGCGCCCTCGCCGCGACCGGGGAGTCCTCCGCCGCGGCCCCGCGCCCCGGAGCGGGTCGTCCCGCAGCGGCCACGACCACGCAGCCCGCGGC
>JACDCJ010000172.1 GCA_013817655.1 Actinosomnolentus pattersoniae (SeqCode) | reverse complement strand
CCTCGCCGACGGTCTCGGTCCGCGTGTCGACTTCCTTTCCGACCCGGACCCGCTCCTTTGCCACCGTCTGCTTCTCCACCACGGCTTCCTCTTGAACGAGCGGGACCTCGATCTCCTGCTCGCCGATCTCCGCGTCGCTGACCTGTTGGTTGATCGGCTCCCGCTCGACGTAGGCCCGCTCCTGACGGAGTTCCACGTCTTCTTGGACCGGCTCGGTCTCGACCCACTTGCGGAGCCGCACTCCGCCCGCCTGGGTCTGACGCACGCCCACCCGGAGCTCCTCCTCCGAGCGGATCAGGCTTCCCTCGTCGTCGACGTCGCCGTTCGGTCCGCGATCCCCGGCATCCAGGTTCGTGCCGGCTTCCGCGCTCGGACCGCCCGCGGGGAGGCCGGTGTCCGACCGGCTCTCGGAGTAGGGAAGGCCGTAGTACGAGTAGAGCTCCTGCTCGGTCTCCTGGCTGATCTCGTCGTCGTCGATGTCGGGGGACCCCTGAACCTGGTCCTTGGTGTAGGGGATAGAGAAACCGTCCTCTCGCTGGGTGGCGCCCTCGACGGGGACCAGCACCCGTTTCATACGTAGGAAGCCGGTCCCGATGCCGATCCATTCCGGCTTCTGTGTATCGATGTCGAGGAAGATCTCCTCCACCTGACCGATCTTCTCCCCTTCGGAGGAGTACACGGCCTCTCCTTGCGCGTCCCTGAGTTGCTCCATCGTCATGGTCATCTCGTCTTCTCTTTCTCGGTTGTCCGGCGCCCCTACGATTCCAGTGGCCGGCTTCCGGGTGGGCGCATCTCCTCTGTTTCCCTGCGGGCCTGTCGCGCCTCCCCGGCCATCTCCTTCGCGCGGTCCTTCATGGCGTCAGTCCCGCCCTGTGCCTGCACCTCCTGCTTGATCTCGGATCCCTTCTGTTCCAGTCGCGTGGCAGAGCGCTCCCAGTACTGCTGCATCGTCCGGATGCCCCCGCCGCCGATCGCGACGATCCCCGAGCCCACGATGAGGGCGAGGATCGCGTAGAAGAGCCCAGTCACGATCGCGGGGGCGATGTTGAGCTGGTCGAGGGCGGCGAAGAACCCGATGGCGAGGATCGCTATGCCGGCGCCCTTGGCCATCCACTCCCCGCCAGAGACTCCCCCGAGGACGGACTGAAGCAGATCGCTGACCACCTTCGCGAGAGCTCCGGCGATCACCAGGATGATGATCGCAACGAAGATGTTCGGCAGGAACGCGATCAGGCCCTTGATGAGGTCCGAGATCGGATTCGGCCCGAACACGCCGAACGCGAGCTGCAGCACGAAGAGGAACGCGGTCCAGAAGACGACCTTGGCGAGGATGTCCGACGGATCGTATTTGCTCTTCGCGAGGGCCTGCTTGAGCCCACCCCGCTCCACTGCCCGGTCGAAACCGACCCGCTCGAGGACCGACCCCACGACGCGCGCGACCAGCTTGGCCACGAAGTAGCCGATGATGAGGATGAGCAGGAATCCCACGAGCTTCGGCACGAACGTCGCGATGCGGGTCCATGCGCTCTCGAGGCCGCCCTCGAAGTCGATAGCGAGATACATGAAGCTCTCCCTTCTCGATTTGCCGATGGTTCGGATGCGTGCCCGCACTCACTTCCTTTCCCCCGGGGAAGTGTTGGGGCACCCTTTTTCTGCCGTCTTTCTCCTTTTCTCCTTCGGGGGCGACCGGTGGACTGGAACGCGGGGCGTCAGCGGGACGATCCGGCGGGGGCGTTCGTCACCAGCAGGTCCTCGACCTGCACCTCGACGTGATGGCCCTGCTGACGGAGCAAGCTCGCCCCCTCGTCGTCGGAGACGCCGAGGGAGCCGGGCTGCGATGGACTGCGCCGCATCGTGCCCGTGAAGTTGAGACGCTGCCCCGCCCGGATCCGCGGCGGTGACTCACCTCCGGTGATGAGTCGAACGAAGACCCGGTCCATCGACGAGATCCCCACCCAGAGCCCCTCGTCGGCGACGACGGATTGCACCGGCACGAGCCGAGCGACCACGGTCGCGCCGGCGAAGCGGGCGAGGCTCATCTCCCGGGAGAGCGGAAGGAGCGACTGATCCCCCACGGTGAGGGCCTTCAGCTCGGGGATTCCGTCCAGCACGTCCCTCCCGAAATCTGACAGCTCCACCCTCATGGTACTCCTCCAGTCGAATGGGGACGACCGGGTCGCCCGACCGTTGCCGGAGGCCAGGAGCTGGCGAAGGGTGCCGCTCTCGTCGATCCAGGCCTCGGCGGTCCAGCCGGAGACGGCGGTTTGCGGAAACGGCGAGAGAAGCGCATCCGGCGGGAGCGAGAAACGAAAGTGGTGGGTAGGCATGCCGTTTAGCACGGCGTCCCCGAGGTCCACGACGTCACCTCGGGCACCGGCCCGAAGGAGGCCCAGGACCGCGTCCTCGGAGGGGAAGAGCTGGCCCATAGGCGCCTTCTTGGAGCGCTCTTGCAGACCGTCCCGGGTGCGGTCGAACGCTCGTCCGTTGACGATGACCACGTCGAAGGTCTCTCCCTGAAGGTCGACGCCGGGGTCGGCCCGCCGGACACTGACCGAGCCCTGGAGTCGAAGGTGCTTTCCGAAGGCGACCTCACCGCTCGTGCTGGTTTCCAGGGAGAACGCCCGTTTCGCCTCGGGGTCGTTCTGCGTCCCCTCCAGTGTGCCTACGAGGGACAGCCGGGCGGTGCCAAGCTGCCCGGTGCGAGTGAAGGCATCGGTCAGGCGGGCCGCGGCCGGCGTCCGGCCGAGGATCGGCGCGATCACGAGGGACAGAGCCACCCCGAGGGCGGCCGCGAGGGCGACCGCCACGGCTCTCGCCCGCGACCGCTTTGTACGCCGAGGCCTCGATGCAGCGGCCGCGCCCGGCGGGGTCCGGACGCCCAAGTCGCCATCCGGCGACGGCAGAGGCACGTCTCGCCGCACCCGATCGAGCACCCTGGCGACCAGCCCCTCGGGCATCGGTGGGACAACGACGAGTGCCGCGACCCTGAGCGCGCGTTCGAGTCCGAGGGCAAACCGCTCGCACTGGGAGCAGCCGTCCAGATGCCTCTGGGACGCGGAGGAAAGATCGTCTTCGACGATCTCCCGCCGGCACGTCCCATGATCGGTCATGTCACGCATCCTCCTCTGCGGCGTCTCCCGCCTCGATGAGGGCGGCGAGCCGCTCGCGCGCCCGAGCCACCCTTGAACGCATGGTCGAGGCCGGGACCTCGCAGATCCGCGCGGCCTCCTCCCGGCTGAAGGCAAGCACGTGCACGAGGACGAAGGCACGGCGCTCGTCCTCGGAAAGCCCATTCAGGATCTGTTCCAGGGCCAGCCGGATGTCCGGCATCTCCTCCGCCGTGCGACGGTCTCGGACCAGGGCAAGCGGGACCACCGCGGCACGCCGGACGCGAAGGCGATCCAGGCACGTCCGGTGGCAGATCGCGAGAAGCCAGGTGCGGAAGGCGGCTTCTCCCCTGAACGAGGCGAGTGCGCGGTGAGCCTTGAGGAAGGTGTCCTGGACAGCCTCCTCGGCCTCGAAGTCGTCGTGCAGGATGGAACGGGCGAGGCGCCACACGCTCTCGGTGTGGCGCCGCACGAGCAGCTCGAAGGCCGCTTCGTCACCATCGGCCGCCCGGGCGGCCAAGGAGGTGTCTTCCACTCATCCTTTTTAGACGAGGAGCGCGCCACCGTTCGCCAACGCCCGGGCCGATTTCCGCAGGGGGAGGTTTGCCAGTGCCGGAAGCTCGAAACCGTACCGTTACGAGCGGGTGAGGGAACCGTGTCCGCCGAGAGGGAGGATCCAGGCATGCGACCAAGGATCCTCCGGAGCCCGGCCCACACCAGCACCATCTTCGGTCTGGCGATTCTCTTGGCGCTGCTTTCGGTGGCCTGCTCCGTGCCAAGGACTCCAGTGGATCCGGTCGGCCCTTCCCCGGGATCGCCGTCGACGCCAGCGCCGGTCGCCACATCGCCTGCCCCGGACCCCGTTGCGCATCCGGCGCCGCCGGTGGCTTCGGGGCCTGCGGTCCCCACGGTCCTGGTCGGCGCGGAATGGACCGCGCTGCCGACCACGGAGAACGTCGTGGCCCTCACCTTCGATGCGGGGGCGGACGCGAACGGCGTTCCACCGATCCTCGAGATCCTCGAGACGAACGGCGTTCCAGCGACCTTCTTCCTCACCGGCGAGTGGACGGAGCAGTATCCGG
>JACDCJ010000171.1 GCA_013817655.1 Actinosomnolentus pattersoniae (SeqCode) | reverse complement strand
GGGGCGGCCGCACATAGTCGCGCTGTCGTACTTCTCTCTTGGCGATGACGCGACGGAGGCGTCGCGTGCGTACCTGAAGGACTACTACGGCTTCACGGGAGAGTTCGCCGAGACGATCGCGGACGGCGCGCCCCGAACCCCCGAGGCCATTCGCGAGGCCGTCAGGAAGTTCGAGGACATCGGGGCGGACGAGCTCGTATTCGATCCAACCGTAGCCGAGCTCACGCAGGTCGACCGGCTCGCGGAGGCCGTCTCGTAGGCGAGCCGGCCGGCTCAGGGGGGAGCCCGGACCGGCCTCAGTCAGCCCGTGGCTCGGCCTGTCGTCTGGTCTCGCCGACGTGGATGCCGCACTCGGTCTTCATCTGGCCGGACCATCGGCCGGCCCGCTCGTCCTCGCCGGGGAAGACCATCCTTGTGCAGGGCGCGCACCCGATCGACGCATATCCCAGGTCGTAGAGCGGGTTGTGGGGTATGTCGTGCTCCCGCAGGTACGCCCACACCTGGGGCTTCGTCCAGTTGGCGATGGGGTTGACCTTGAGGAGCCGTAGGCCGGGCTCGTGCTCGTACGCCTCGACGATGGGGGCGTTTGCCCGCGTCCAGGCCGAGTCCCGCCGCATGGACGTGATCCAGCCGTCCAGGCCGCGAAGGGCCCGGTTGAACGGGAGGACCTTGTTCAGCTCGCAGCAGCGTGACGGATCACGTTCGAAGAGCCTCGGTCCGAACGCCGCGGCCTGCGTGTCCTCCGTGTAGTCACCCACGAGCTCGATCACGTTGAGCCCGAGGCGTTCGCTCAAGCGCTCCTTGTAACCTAGCGTCTCGGCGAAGTGAAAGCCCGTCTCCAGGAACAGGATGGGGACGTCCGGGCGAATCTGCACCGCCATGTGCATCACGCAGGTGCCCTCGGCCTGGAACGCCGAGGCGATGGCGACCCGTTCCAGCCCCGAGTCGACAAGCGCCCACCGGAGGACGTCCGCCGGCTGCGCTCGCTCGAACCGTTCGCTCAGCTCTTGGATGGAGAGGTCGTCGATCAAGATTTGCATGGAATCGGGTTGTCCGTGGAAGCGAGGGGCGGGAAGGGTGGTGGAGCGAGTATACCGGGCAGCGGGATCCGGCCGGTATGCTAGGGCACCGGCCGCGCGAGCGGTTCCGCGCGGCGCCAACCCGACCCGAGGAGTCCTGTCAATGACCACGACCGAGACGATCGCGCCACACGGCGGAACACTGGTGGATCTGCGGCTGAAGGGAACGGAGGCCGAGCGGGCCGTGGAGGAGGCCGGTCGGCTGCCGAGGGTCGCGATCGGGAGGCGTGAGCTCTCCGACCTCGAGATGATGGCCGTCGGAGCGCTGTCGCCGCTCACCGGATTCATGGGCGAAAAGGACTACCGGACCGTGATCGATGAGATGCACCTCTCGAACGGGCTGGTCTGGGCGATTCCGGTGACCCTTTCGGTGGGCGAGGCAGAGGCGAGGGAGCTCGAGGGAACCTCGAGGGCGGTCCTCGTCGCCGAGGACGGGCCGGTCGCGCTCATCGACATCGACTCTATCTATCGGCGCGACCGCGAGGCGGAGGCGGCATCGGTCTTCCGGACCACCGATCTGGCCCACCCCGGCGTGAAGGCCCTGCACGAGGCCGGGGACCACGTTGTCGCCGGCGAGGTCAGCCTCCTGCGCCTCCCCGAGCATAGGACCTTTCGGCAATACAGGCTGACGCCGGCAGAGACCAGGGCGGCCTTCGCAGATCGCGGCTGGCGCACAGTCGTGGGCTTCCAGACCCGCAACCCGGTGCACCGCGCCCACGAGTACTTGCAGAAGTGCGCCATGGAGATCGTGGACGGGCTGTTGCTTCACCCGCTCGTTGGGGCGACGAAGGACGACGATGTCCCGGCCGACGTGCGCATGCGCTGCTACGAGATCCTGTTCGAGCACTACTACCCGCGGGACCGCGCCATGATGAGCGTGTTCCCGGCCGCCATGCGCTACGCGGGGCCCAAGGAGGCCATCTGGCACGCCATCTGCCGGAAGAACTACGGCTGCACGCATTTCATCGTGGGCCGGGACCACGCCGGCGTGGGCACCTATTACGGGACCTACGACGCCCAGCGGATCTTCGACGACGTCGATCTGGACGAACTGGGCATCACGCCG
Organism: Actinosomnolentus pattersoniae (SeqCode); assembly: GCA_013817655.1. GTDB lineage: Bacteria > Actinomycetota > UBA4738 > UBA4738 > UBA4738 > JACDCJ01. The sequence goes on along the minus strand of JACDCJ010000171.1, from coordinate 2,059 downwards.
CTGTTCTTCGAGCACTCCTTCTTCTGCAAGCGGTGTGACGCCATGGCTTCCCCGAAGACCTGCCCACACGGAGACGAGGATCGGGTCGTCCTTTCGGGCACGAAGGTGCGCGAGATGCTACGGGCCGGGAAGAGGCCGCCCAAGGAGTTCTCGCGCCCCGAGGTGGCGGAGATCCTTATCGAAGCCATGGCGGAGCGCACCCGGTAACCGCCGGCGATGGATGCAGGTATGAGTCCGGCGGCGGGGCTTGCGCGAATCGGGCAAATGAGGAACGATTGTCCCGGCGCCCCGGCTGCGGAACTCGAGAAGGGGGTGGTGATCGAACGCGAGTTGGGGTTTGATTCGTTTTCGTCCGCACATGACGCAATAGAAGGAGTCCGAATGACGCTACGTAAGACCGTTGCGAGGTCGCTGGCCTTCGCCGTGCTGGCCGCCCTGGTTGCGCTGGTTCCGGCCGGCGCCTCGCAGGGAGCACCGAGCGGTGGCGAGCAGCCAACCACCAGGCCGATCCTCTTTAGGGGCACCCACGACGCGATCGACGGTCCCGTCCAGATCGCTCCCGAGAAGGCCGACAGCGCCCATTGGCGCAATGTCATCGACCGCGAGGTGCCACCCAGCGCCTCCACCCGTGACCTCGCCATCCCCGACCCTCCCAACACGCCGATCACCTTCGAGAACCCGGGGCACGAGGGCTGGACGGGACTGACGCACCTGGATTCCCGGCTGGCCGACGGCGGGGACCAGTTCAGCCTCGAGCCGCCCGACCCGGTAGCCTGCGTCTCTGCAGACCGTGTCTTCCAGGCGGTCAACGACGCGATCGCCGTCTATGACACCCGCACAACCCTGCTCGGGGGACCGGTGACCCTGAACCAGTTCTTCGACTATCCGCCGTCCATCGATCGCCCGGAGAACATCTTCGGGCCGTTCATCTTCGACCCGAAGTGCTACCGGGACGCGGTGAGCGGTCGGTGGTACGTGACCGTGGACGTCCTGTTCCAGGATCCCGCGACGGGGGCACTTCTTCCGAAGACGCGTGTCGACCTCGCGGTGAGCGCGACATCGGATCCCATGGGCATCTGGTACCTCTACTCGATCCCGACGACCCACCGGGACCACGCCAAGTGCCCGTGCTTCGGGGATCAGCCCCTCATCGGAGCGGACGCATACGCGTTCTTCGTCTCTGTGAACGAGTTCCCCCTGTTCCGTAGCGGCTTTAACGGAGCCGAGATCTACGCCATCTCGAAGGCCGACCTCGAGAGCGGGAACGGCCACGTCGCCGCCTTCTTCGAGCCGGACCTTCCCGAGATCAGGGAGCCGTTCTCGCTCCAGCCGGCGGTTGCGAGCCAGGGCGAGTTCGACACCACGAACGGTGGGACGGAGTACTTGCTGGGAGCGCTCCAAAACGTGGACGACCGGATCGCCGTGTGGGCCGTGACCCGCACGAGCGCCATCGACAGCGACCCCCTGGCGTTGCGGCTGAACCACACCGTGATCGACAGCCAGGTCTACGGGCGGCCGCCCAAGGCCGAACAGAAGGACGGACCTCATCCGCTGGGTGCATCGGTCGGTGAGCCTGTCCACTTCCTGGACACCGGAGACGTGCGGTTCCAGCAGGCCGAGCTTGCCGGTGGCTACCTGTGGGGCAACAACGGCACGATCATCGGCGGGGAGGATGACCCGCGGGCCGGCCTCGCGTGGTACCAGCTCTCGGCTCAGGCGTTCGACGGCCAGGTCGTCGCTTCCGTGGTCGACCAGGGGTACATCTCCGTGGAGAACGCCAACCTGGTGTACGGGGCCATCGGAGCCAACTCCGCCGGCCAGGCGCTCATGGCCTTCACCCTCGTCGGAGATGACTGGTTCCCGTCCGCGGCCTACAGCCGCATCGTCGGCGGGGACAACGGTCCGGTCCACGTGGCGCGAGAGGGCATTCGGCCCGAGGACGGCTTCACCTGCTACAACGCGTTCGTGGGCGACAACTCCCGCGGATGCCGCTGGGGTGACTACTCGGAGGTCAACGTCAACCCCGACGGGGACTTCTGGTTCACCACTGAGTACATCC
>JACDCJ010000170.1 GCA_013817655.1 Actinosomnolentus pattersoniae (SeqCode) | reverse complement strand
CCCGGAGAGCTCGAGCAGGAGGTCCGGCCGGGCACCATCGCGAGCCTCCACCTCTACCTCTCGGAACCTCCGGGCCACCCGGCGGCCCTCCATCACCGAGACCTCGTCGTCCACGACCTCGGCCACCACCTGCTCGGCGCCGTCCCGAAGCTCGACCCGGCGGCGGACCGTCCGCAAGGAGGCCACCGGCCCGAGCCGCGCGCCACGGATGTAGGCGCGGAGCAGATCGACCGCCTCCTCGGGGGGGCGCCGGGCCCGGCCTTCGAACCGGTGCTCGAGGCGGGCCAGAACGCCCTCCTCGCCAGCGGCCGGTAGCTTGACCGTCCAGCCTTCGCCCGTCCGGTACCGCAGGCTGCAGCCCCAACGAGCCAGTCGAAGATCGGATGTGTCGAAGTAGCTCGTAAACAGCCGTCGAGTGTCGGGTTGGCCGGACGTACAGTCCGGAACCAGTCCGGACAGGTCCGGCAGGCGGAAACCCGGGGAAGCGGTCAACTTGACCTCGCGTTCGAGCGTCACCCCGGGTGGACCTTCCCCCGGGCCAGCGCCAGTTCCTGGAGCCGCGCGTGAGCGTTCGCGCCGAGAACGGTTTGGACCTTGGCCCATGTCCCGTCGGAGCGAAGCTCCCATGCCAGCGTATCGTCGCTCAGGCTGGCGCTGAGGATCTCCTCCAGCCGGCGCTGCAACTCGGGGTCGACGACCGGCACCATCGCCTCCACCCGCCGGTCGAGGTTCCGCGGCATGAGGTCTGCCGAGCCGATGAAGAAGTCGGGATCGCTCCCGTCGTTGCCGAACCGGAAGATCCTTGAGTGCTCCAGGAACCGGCCGACGATGGACCGCACCCGGATGTTCTCGGAGAGCCCGGGCACGCCGGGGAGCAGGCAGCAGATGCCGCGCACGATGAGGTCGGTCTGGACTCCGGCCTGCGACGCGGCATACAGGGCGTCGATGATCTGGCCGTCGACCAACCCGTTCATCTTCAGCACGATCCGACCGGCCGGCCGTCCTGCCTCCCGTTCGATCAGCTCGATCAGCCGCGAGCGCAAGTTGATCGGTGCGGCCACGAGCCTTCGGTACCGACGCTTGCGGCTGTAGCCCGTGAGGTAGTTGAACAGGTCGGTGAGGTCGGCGCCCACCCGGGGGTCGGCCGTCAGGAGGCCGACGTCCTCGTACTCGCGTGCCGTGTTCGGATTGTAGTTGCCGGTCCCCACGTGACCGTATCGACGGAGGCCGTCGTCCTCGCGCCGGACCACCAGGGAAACCTTGGCGTGGGTCTTGAGGCCGACTACGCCATACACCACGTGGACCCCCGCCTTCTCCAGAGCGCTGGCCCAGGCGATGTTGGCCTGTTCGTCGAACCGGGCCTGCAACTCCACCAGAGCGACCGCCTGCTTGCCGGACTCGGCCGCCCGGATCAGAGCGTGCACGATGGGACTCTCCCCGCCCGAGGTGCGGTACAGCGTCTGCTTGATGGCCAGCACGTTCGGGTCTCCGGCCGCCTGATCGATGAAGGCCACGACGGAGGAGTCGAAGGAGTCGTATGGGTGGTGGACCAGCACGTCGCCTTCGCGCAGAACCTCGAACATGTCCGGACCGGAGGTCCCCCAGGCGGCCAGACGCGGCTGTGTGATCGCCGTCCAAGGCTCCTCCTTGAGGTCGGCGCGGTCCAGCCGGTACAGATCCCACAGCGCGCCGAGGTCGAGCAGGCTCGCGAGTGCGATGACGTCCGTGGGCTCGAGCTCCAGCTCACGAACGAGAAGATCGCGGACCTCCTCGGACATGGCGGCGTCCACCTCCAACCGCACCGCATGGGGAGAGCGTCGGCGTCTCCGAAGCACGGTCTCGATCGCGGTCCGGAGGTCGTCCACCTCGTCCTCTTGCACCTCCGGGTCGGCGTTCCTGGTCACGCGGAAGGCGTGGTGCGAAAGGATCTCCATGCCCGGGAACAGGGAGCCCAGGTTCGCGGCGATGACCTGCTCCAGGGGGACGAATCGGCTTCCGTCCGGCAGGACCACGAAACGCGGCAACAGCGGCGGAACCTTCACCCGGGCGAACCTCCGGACCCGGGTGAGGGGGTCCTGGACCACGACGGCCAGGTTCAACGACAGGTTCGAGATGTATGGAAAGCGATGCGCCGGGTCCACCGAGAGTGGGGTCAGTACGGGAAAGATGTCGGTCTCGAAGAGCTCCCGGAGATGCTCCCTGTCCTCGTCCTCGAGATCCTCCCATGCGCAGATGTGGACACCGGCCGTGGCGGGTCCGGGCCGGATCTCTTCGGCGAACGCCCGATCCTGGCGGGAGACCAGCTGGCGGCTCCGGGCCCGGATGGCCCGAAGCTGCTCGGCAGGGGTCATGCCATCGGGCGAAAGGGCATTGATGCCGAGCTCCACCTGTTCATCCACCTCGGCGACGCGGACCTGGAAGAATTCGTCGAGGTTCTGGTTGAAGATGGCCAGGAACTTGACCCGCTCGAGCAGGGGAAGAGACGGATCCTCGGCCAGCGCCAGGACGCGGGCGTCGAACTCCAGCCAGGACAGGTGTCGATTGAGGTAACGAGGCCTCCGGGGGTCCTCCGAAGGAACATTGGCCCCGTCCTCAGTGATGTGCCGGAGGTTCAGCGCGGCGTCCATGCAGCCAAGGCCTCCCGCCCATGGCCGGACTCGTCAGCGGGGGAACGGATATCCGGACCCTAGCCGAGGAAGGTGAACGTCCGGTGTCGGGCGCGCAAACGTCGCTCCGGCGAGCCCGCTCCCACACGGCGGGTTCGGCCGGTGTCCGGGGCCCGATTCGGATGCCCCGGGTTCACCCGGCGGTCACCTTCCCCTGCTAGCGTTCGTATCCACGATGAGCCCCCCGGCTGAGACGGAGATCCGGCATCACCTCATGATCGCGAAGGATCGACTGGCCCGTGACTTCTCCGGTACGTTCTCGGCTGAGACGATCACAAGGTACGTCGACGAAACGCTATCTCAATGGTCCGAGTCCACTGTCAAGGCGTACATTCCACTGCTCCTGGAGCGGTTCGTTCGGGAGCGCCTCACCGCACTCGGACAGGCGGAGGGCACCATCGCTAAAGAGGTTCCAGAGGTTCTCTTCGTGTGCGTACACAACGCGGGCCGCAGCCAGATGGCGGCCGGGCTTCTCGACCACAGGGCGAAGGGTCGAGTGCACGTTCGCTCGGCGGGGACTCTCCCGGGAAACGAGATCCACGCCCCGGTGGTCGCCGCCATGGAAGAGATGGGGTTGGACCTGACGCAGGAGTTTCCGAAGCCGCTTACCGACGAGGTCGTTCGAGCAGCCGATGTCGTCATCACGATGGGCTGCGGCGATGCCTGCCCGATCTATCCGGGCAAGCGCTATCTCGACTGGAAGGTGCCCGACCCTGAGGGCAAGGCCCTCGAGGAGGTCAGGCTGATCCGTGACGAGATCGACCGGAGGGTGCAGACCCTGATCGAGGAACTGGTCCCCGCGCACTCCTGACTTCGCGTTTCCCCGATATCGGCCCTTCGCGTCACGGCCAAGCGGCGAACACCGTGCCGTGGCCCGTTCGAACCGCCTCCTCGAAAGAGGCGCGTACGCGCTCCTCCAGGTGACCGGATCGAAGATCCCCGGCGAGACGGGCCAGGCCCGCCACCCGCACATCCTCCGGCAGCCGCTGGAAGAACGAGGTGTTGCGCAGGTACGCCGACCCGGCCAATCGCAGGGCATCGGTGTGCAGGGCCTGGAGGTTGGCGTCCGCGGTGTCGAGGTAGATGAATCGTTCGCGCTCAACCCGCGAGAAACCCGCCTCCCGAAGGTCCCGCAGGAGGTCGTCCTCGGGTGGGTGCTCCTGCTCGGGGGGCCGCGAGCCGGGAAAGTATTCGTAGACGAATGAAGAACCAAGGTTCTCCTTGGTGAAGTCCTGCAGCACGAACGGACCGTCTCGGATCACTCGTCGGGCCTCACGCATCGCACGCAGCCTGCCGCCCACGAGGTGCAGCGCAGCGACGACCATGGCGCAGTCGACCGATGCGTCCGCGATGGGCAGAGCCAGCACGTCACCGACGACCTGACGCCCGGCGCCCACCTTCCGCACCGAGAGCGCCAACATGGCCGGCTCCGCATCGAGGACGAACACGCGAAACCCGCGAGCACGCATGGCCTGCCCGTAATTGCCCGTCCCTCCGGCGATATCGAGAAGAACTCGATGGTCCGGCGGGCCGAAGAACCGGGCAAGCAGTCGC
>JACDCJ010000169.1 GCA_013817655.1 Actinosomnolentus pattersoniae (SeqCode) | reverse complement strand
GGTGATGGCCGAGAAGATCTGCAAGATCATGGACCTCGCGGTCTCCGTCGGGGCGCCAATCATCGGCATAAACGACTCGGGGGGCGCACGGATCCAGGAGGGCGCGGCCTCTCTGGCCGGATACGGCTATATCTTCGATCGAAACGTCCGAGCCTCAGGCGTGGTTCCACAGATCTCGCTCATCATGGGTCCCTGCGCGGGGGGTGCGGTCTACTCGCCGGCCATCACCGACTTCGTGTACATGGTGAAGGCCACCTCGCACATGTTCATCACCGGGCCGGACGTGATCAAGGCGGTGACGGGCGAGGAGGTCTCCTTCGAGGAGCTCGGGGGGGCGTCGACGCACGCGAGCCGTTCGGGGATCGCGAGCTTCACCGCGGACGACGAGGCCGATTGCCTCGCACAGGTGCGATATCTGCTGTCGTTCCTGCCCTCGAACAACCTGGAGGACCCGCCGTCCTACCTTCCCCGTGACGACCCCGAGCGCCGCGACGAGGCCCTGAACACCGTGATCCCGGACTCTCCTCGTGCCCCGTACGACATGAAGGACGTCATCAGGCGCGTCGTGGACGGCGGCGAGTTCTACGAGGTCTTCCCTCTTTGGGCCGCCAACATCCTGATCGGGTTCGCCCGGCTCGATGGCCGGCCCGTCGGCGTAGTCGCCAACCAGCCCAAGGTGCTCGCGGGTACCCTCGACTACGAGTCCAGCGAGAAGGCGGCCCGGTTCATCCGCTTCTGCGACGCGTTCAACATCCCGCTGCTGACCTTCGTCGACGTGCCCGGCTTCCTACCCGGAACGGCCCAGGAGTACGGAGGCATCATCCGGCGCGGCGCGAAGTTGCTGTACGCCTTCACGGAGGCGACCGTTCCGCGGTTGACCGTCATAACGCGGAAGGCCTATGGAGGGGCATACGTCGTCATGAACTCGAAACACCTCCGGGCGGACGTCTCCTTCGCCTGGCCCACGGCGGAGATCGCGGTGATGGGGTCCGAGGGCGCCGTGAACGTGATCTTCCGCAGGGACATCGAGAACGCGGACGATCCTTCGGCGAAGCGCCAGGAGCTCATCGACGACTACGAGGACCGGTTCGGAAATCCGTACATCGCCGCCGAGCGCGGATACGTCGACGACGTCATCGAACCGGCCGACACCCGGCCTCGGCTCATCAAGGCCCTGCGGATGCTGGACACCAAACGCGAGCAGGTTCCCGCGCGCAAGCACGGCAACATCCCGCTCTAGGGTGTCCCTCTCTAGGGGCGAGCGCTAAGGACAGCGGCGGTGGCATCGCGAGCACGGAAACGGTGGAAACAGGATTGCTCAGGCGACCGCCCGCTGGACTCGCTCAGGTCCCAAGGTAGCCGACCAGACCGAAGCCGGACCTGGTACCGCTCGCGTTGCCACTGGCGCGGCCGGCGGCAACGATCCTGCCGTCGGGCTGGATCGCGACGTCGAACGTCACGTCGACTCGCGAGCCGAGCGAGGTGATGACGATTCCGCCGTTCCCGAACGCCGGGTCGAGCCTGCCGTCGGGAAGGTAGCGGCCGAGGGCGAAGTCCCCGGTCGACTCGATGAGGTCCCCGTTCGCCTCTCCGGCCACGACGATCTTGCCGTCGGGCTGGATGGCGAGGCCCGCGGCGCCGCCTCCTCCGGGGAGCACGCTCAGCACGTCCCCGTCACCGCCGAACCTCGGGTCGGGCTGCCCGGTCGGATCGAAGCGCGCGAGGGCGAAGGCGTTCTCTCCACCGGGGGCAAGCGCTCCCCCGGCCGCAACGATCTTCCCGTCGGGCTGAAGGGCGACGGCCCTCGCCCCCTCGAGGTCCCCGTCGATGTCCTGGCTGACGCGCCCCTCGGCTCCGAAGCCCTGGTCCAGCCGGCCGTCAGGCTCGTAGCGCGCCAGGGCGAAGCGTCCCGGGTCCGTTCCCCCGGCGAGCACGATCCTTCCGTCCGGCTGGATCACGAGCGCCCTGCCGTAGCTGCTCCCTCCGGGGAAGCGGGTCACCTTAAGCCCCCCGTCCCCGAAGCTCGCATCGAGCGAGCCACCGGCCGTGTAGCGGGCCAGGGCGAAGTCGGGCGTGTAGATGTCCTCCCTCGCCGAGGCCGCCCCGCCGGCGACGATCCTTCCGTCGGCCTGGACGGCCACCCCCCACGCCCCGCTCGCCCCCGAGGGGAACGACGTGATCACCCTGCCCCCCTCACCGAAGCCGGGATCGAGGCTCCCGTTCGGGTTGTAGCGGGCCAGGGCTACGTCGCCTTCGACGCCGTTGGGCGCGAGCGCGACCCCGGCGACGACGATCTTGCCGTCGGCCTGCAGCGCCACGGCCCTCGCCCAACTGGTCCGCTCGCCCACGCGAGTGATCACGATGCCGCCCCCGCCGAAGCCGCGGTCCAGGGTCCCGTCGGCCTCGTACCGCACCACCGTGAAGTTGGCCACGCTGAAAGTTGGGTGCCGCGTGGAGGTCCCCGCGGCAACGATCTTGCCGTCGGGCTGAAGGGCGATAGCGAAGATCCCCCCCAACCCGGGGGTCACCACGATGCCCTTGTGCCCGAACGTCGGATCAAGGTCCCCGGCCTCGGCCCACCCCGGCGAAGCCATAGCGACAAGCAGGGAAACCACAAGGACGGCCGCAAACGCGGCTCGTCGAGTGTGGGAATAAAGGGCCATGATTCCTCCGGAGAAGGCCATCCGACTGTAGGTCGGCTCCTTCGTTCCGTCAATCGGTTGAGAGTGGCTCGAGGGCGCTCCGTTCTCGGTCATCAGCAGCGCGGGCACCTGCACTCCACCGACCACCACGACGACGGATCCGAAGATGGAATGCGACATTCTCACAAGGAATCCCACGGCGTGGATCAGCGGCGTCATGAACTCAGACACCGGCTTCCCCATCAACCTCGGCGCACCGGTCCCCGAGGGCTCGAACATTCGGATGGACCTGTTCGTCTGCGACCCTAACCTCACGCAGGAAACGACATACAACGCCGGGGTCCAGTTCCTGCCGAGGCCGGCCACGTGCACCGGGGGTGTCTGCAAGTCCGTCGCCTGGCAGGACGAGGCCTACTTTACCCTTCTGGACCAGCAGCAGTACAAGGTCTCGGTCACCTACCAACCCATGCCGAGGGAGCCGGGCACGTTCGCGTTCTTTCCTCGGCTGCTCTCCACCCCCGGCGACCTTCCAGGGGACAACGTAATCGTGACGGGGCAGGCGGTCGAGCTGGCCACATGTAAACCCGGCCAGGGATGTACCAACGGCCTCGTTCCCCACCCTAGCCAATCGGTGTGAGGCAGGCAGGCTCCCCCTGCACCAAGCCGCGCCTGCTCCGTTTACGCTTCGGCCACCGCGGACCTCCAAGGGGGCGACCAAAGGCCTTGAAACACCCTGCGGGTCCCTCTCGGGACAGAAGACCCTCGACGGGCCACTACTATTTACCCCGATGACGGCGGATGACGGCCCAGGAGGCCAGGCGATGCGGTACGAGATTCCACCCGGTCTCTCCGAAGAGGAGCGGAAGGCAGTGGAGGCCGCGCTCTCCCGGTACCTGGGCTCATCCGCGGTGCGGCCGAGCCCCTGGGCCCTGGCCGGGCGGGCGGAGGGATGCGCGATCGGGGCGCTGCAGATGCGCCACCAGTCCGTTAGGCCGTGGATCGAGACCCGGTCGAACCCCTTCACGCGACACGGCGCTGCCTTCCTGAGGGGTAGGGGCGACGCGAAGTAACGAAGCCCGGTCGGGACACGAAGGCGACTTCGACCCCACATGACGGATGTCGCATTCCTGATCGACCAGCTCTTCTCTCCGGCGCCGGGCGGGATCGGGACGTACGTCCGCCGGCTGGTCCCCGCGCTCCGTCAGGCAGATCCTGCGATCGGCATCACGCTGTTCCACTCTCGATTCGGCGGTCGTAACCCGGAGGCATGGACGCGCGACTTTCCCACAGTCGAGCTCGGTTCGGGGATCCGCCGCCTCTACCCGGAGTGGGCGCTGCTCCGACACCCTTCCCTGCCGAGGTCGATGGCCGCCCACGACCTCGTGCACACCCCGTCGCCCGCAGCCGTGCCGCCCGCCGGGAAGGGTCAGCGCCTCGTCGTGACCGTTCACGACCTGGCCTTCGTCGTGCACCCGGAACTGTTTCCGAGGCGGTGGCGGCTGATGTACCGAGTGGCGCTGGCTCGCGTTGCCCGGAGCGCGGACGCAGTGATCGCCGTCTCCCGCCACACCGCGCAGGAC
>JACDCJ010000168.1 GCA_013817655.1 Actinosomnolentus pattersoniae (SeqCode) | reverse complement strand
GGCGGTCCCCTCATCGTCGAGGAGCGCCCCGAAGACGCCCGCCCTCCACAGGACGACGCCCACCGTCAGGAGGATCAGGACCGCCAGAAGTCGCCGGTAGTGGTGGCGAGGGGCGCGGCGGTGGCTGGTCGGCCGGCCCTCCGGGGGCGCCTGCATCAGGCGGCTCAAGGAGGGAACGTTCGATGGCGGGGCATCATGGGGTCGCAGGCCATGGTACGGGACCAACTCCCGTTCGCAACAATCAGGGGGGCGAACCTGTCTCCTGCCAGTGCCACAGGTACTGCCTGAGCGTCAGCCCCGATTCCTGGACCGCCGAGGCGAGCTCACGGCCCACGTAGCGGTAGTGCCAGGGCTCGTACGCGTAGCAGGTGAGCGCCTCCTGCCCGCTGGGATAGCTCTCGACGAATCCGAACCGATGCGCGTTCGCCTCTACCCATCGCCCCTGCGGGGTGGATGCCCATGCCGCCGTCACGTCCGCCGCCCCGGGGGTCTTGAAGTCCACGGCGGTTCCGAGCTGATGCTCCGAATGGCCGGGTCGGGCCACACGCCGGAGCGCGACTTCGTGGCCGAGCTGAGCCTCACGGAGCTCGAAGAGCTGCGACTGCTCCTCGTACGTGCGGTATGCGGCGATGAGCGCCACGGGGTTTCCCGCTCGCTCGGCGGCCGCCCGGAGGGAGGCCAGATCCTCGATCACGAGGTCCCGGACGAGGAACCCGCTCGCGAAGCCCGCCCGTTCGGCCGGCGCGAGGTCGGGGGGAGCGTAGCCCTGGTCCAGTCGGAACGTGGTGTCGAGAAGCGTGACGGCCCAGTCCTCGTACGCCGAGCGGGCGGTGGGCCGATCACCGAAGGAGCACGGCGGGGGGGCGACGAGAGTCGCCGGGTCCGGCGTCCCCGTCGTCGCCGGAGGAGGAGCGGTCGACGTCGTGGCCCCGGGCGTGTCGCCGGAGGCCCCGAACCCCCCATCTACCGCCGATCGGAGAAGGAAGACGCCGGCGAGCGCCAGGAGAAGCCCACCCATGATCCAGATGAAGGGAAGCCTTCTCGCGCGGCCCGGGAAGCCAGTGAGCGCCATGGGCTCAGCATAGGGAACGAGCCGAATCGCTCCCGGACCCGAAAGGAGCCCATCCGGTCCGCCGCGCCCCCCGTACTACCATTAGCCGGTCATCGGGTCCGGTGATCCCATGTACCCCGTGAGGGAGAAGGGAGAAAAACATGGCGCAACGATCCAGGGTGCTTCGCGTTCCACTCGCGCTGATGGCGATGCTGCTCGTCGTCCTTGCGCTCGCCGGCCCAGCGCTCGCAAGCAACCACAAGGCCTTCCTGTTCACGCGGATGACGGGCGAGAAGGAAGTCCCCGGCCCGGGCGATTCCGACGGCGTCGGCCTCGTCGGCGTGAAGATAAGCCTGGACACCGACATGGTGTGCTGGGCCTTCAACGTCGACAGGATCATGCTCCCGGCGACCGCCGCCCACATCCACGAAGCTCCGAGGGGGGTCGCCGGCGATGTCGTGGTGACGCTGTCGCCGCCGGACGCCAACGGGCGTGGCCGGGGGTGCACGAGCGCCGACTCCGCCCTCCTGGACGACATCGCGGCGAATCCGGGCGAGTACTACGTGAACGTGCACAACGAGGAGTTTCCCGCCGGCGCCATCCGGGGCCAGCTGCACAGGCTCCCGGGCTAGCGACCGCTCTATGCAGGGGTGCCCGGGCCGGCGGCCGGCTCGACCGGCCGCCGGCCTCTTTCCGAATGCTCTCTGTTGAGCTTCGCGACCGCACCCGTTAACCTCGCCGGACCGAACACCACCTTTCCCACGGAGCGGCGGATGGCGCAGCGAAACCTCGTGTTGATCCTGGCGCGCGATCTCGCCGACAAGCTCGCGTCGGCGGTCTTCCTGGTCGACGATCAGGGAACGCTCGTCTACTTCAACGAGCGAGCCGCCGAGATCCTCGGCCGGACCTACGCCGAATCGGGCTCGATGAGGCTGGAGGAGTGGTCGAAGGCCTTCTCTCCAATGGACCTAGACGGGAGTGATCTTCCGGCCGAAGACCTCCCGCTCATCGTCGCGCTGAGGGATCATCAGCCGGCCCACCGCGTCTTCCGCATCCGTTCCATGGACGGGAACACCCGCGACATCGCGGTGACGGCTCTGCCGTTCTTTGCGCGCAAGGGCGAGTTCGTCGGCGCGGCGGCGATCTTCTGGGAGCACCGGCTCGAACCGACGGCAGACGGAAGCGGCGATCGATGAGGATCAGGATCTGGGGCTGCCGCGGCTCGCTCGCCGCACCCGGCCCCGAGACGGTCCGGTACGGCGGCAACACCTCGTGCCTCGAGATCCGGCTCTCGGACGACCGCCTCCTAATCGTCGACGCGGGCACCGGGATCCGCAACCTGGGGCTCGCCCTCGGGAACGACCGTCCCGATCGCATCGACGTCCTCCTCACGCACCTTCACCTGGACCACATCGAGGGGCTCGCGTTCTTCACTCCGATGTGGGACCCGAATTGCGAGGTACACATCTGGGGGCCGCCCTCGCCGCTCCAATCGCTCCGCGAGAGGATCGCCACGTACTTCTCCCCTCCGCTCTTCCCCGTGCACCTCGACGACCTCCCGTCGCATCTCGTGGTGCACGATGTCCCCGATGAGGGGTGGGATCTGGGTACGGCGAGGGTCCGCGGTGAGCCCGTGAACCACCCCGGCCCAACGCTCGGGTACCGGGTGGAGGAGGCCGACCGGATCCTCACCTACATCTCGGACCACGAGCCCGCCCTCGGAACCGACCTGAACGCCGTCGAGCCGGAATGGATCTCGGGCTATGGGCTCGCCTACGGCGCCGATGTCCTATTCCACGACGCCCAGTACACCGAGGACGAGTACCCGCATCGCGTGGGGTGGGGACACTCCAGCATCGTGCACACCGTGACCTTCGGACTCATCGCCAAGGTCCAGCGACTGGTCATGTTTCACCACGACCCGCTCCATTCCGACGCCCAGCTCGAGGCCATGCTCATGCGGGGGCGCGAGCTCTGGGGCGAGGAACACGAGGGGCTGATCCTCGCGGCGGAGGGGATGGAGCTGGACATCGGCTGAGGCGAGCCGTCTAGACTTCCCCGACCATGCTCCTCGAGGGAAAGCGCCTGCTGATCACCGGAGTGCTCACGCCACAGAGCATCGCGTTTGAGGTGGCGCGCGTTGCGCAGGAGCAGGGAGCGGAGATCCTGCTGACGAGCTTCGGGAAGGCCATGGGGCTGACCGAGAAGTCCGGCCGGAGGCTCCCGGCGACGCCGGAGGTGCTGGAGCTGGACGCCAACGATCCCGATCACATCGAGCGTGTCGCCGCCGAGCTCACGTCGCGCTGGGGTCAGCTCGACGGGTTCCTGCACGCCATCGCCTTCGCCCCGGCGGATGCCCTCGGCGGCGCCTTCCTGCAGACGCCCTGGGAGAGCGCCCGCACCGCCTTCCAGACGAGCGCCTACTCATTGAAGGCATTGGCGGCGGGATTCCTGGGCCTGATGCGGGAGGCAGGAGGTTCGATCGTCAGCCTCGACTTCGACGCGTCGGTGGCGTGGCCGATCTACGACTGGATGGGCGTGAGCAAGGCGGCCCTCGAGTCCATCACGCGCTACCTGGCTCGTGATCTCGGCGCCTTCGGGATCCGGGTCAACTGCGTCTCGGCCGGGCCGCTGCGCACCATCGCGGCCAAGGGGATTCCCGGCTTCGACGTGCTCGCCTCGGCGTGGGGCAGGAGAGCCCCCCTCAACTGGGACATCAAGGACCCCGAGCCCGTCGCCAGGACCGTCGCGTTCCTCCTGTCGGACTGGTCGCGAGGGATCACGGGCGAGATCGTGCACGTCGACGGGGGGTATCACGCCATGGGCGCCGACATGCCAGAGACCACCCAGGAAGCGGACGAACCCCCGGGGTAGCTCCCCGGGAGGAACGACCCCGCTTTACGGTCGGCCACGGGGCGGAGACGCCGTCAGGCGAGCGTGCGAACGGCATCCACGAACTCCTTGCGAATGCCGGTGATGAACGGTACCTCTTCCTTGGTGTACCGGCGGGCTTCTGCGTCGCGTAGGCGCCTGATGCAGTCGACCAGCCGGTCCAGCCGATCGGTCTCGAACGCCAGGATCCACTCCCAGTCGCCGAGGCCGAACGCGCTCGTAGTGTTCGCGAGGACATCTGGAAACTCCCGCCCCATCTCCCCGTGCTCGCGCAGCATCGCGCCACGCCGCTCGGCGGGCAGCAGATAC
>JACDCJ010000167.1 GCA_013817655.1 Actinosomnolentus pattersoniae (SeqCode) | reverse complement strand
GCCGAGATGGCGATCGTGGCGCGATCCGGCGAGCAACTCACGGCGCGGGGCTGGACCATCGGATCGAACCCGGTGCCGTATAGGCTCGAGTACCGCCTGTGGGCGGGAGACCGCTTCGTGACCGAGCGATTGTTGGTCGCCGCCGAGGGCGGCGGATGGACCCGGACGATCGATCTCCGGCGATCTCCGGAGGGAGATTGGTCCTGTTTGGCGTCCTCGGAGGGAGCGCCGGACCTCCCACAGGGCGGCGGGGACCTCTCACCGCTCCAGGGGGCCGACGACTGTGATCTGGGGCGTTCCCCGGTGACCAACGTCATGCCGGTGCTGAGGCACGACATGCATCGAGGAGGCGAGCCGGTCGACTTCCGGATGGCCTGGGTCTCCGTCCCCGACCTTGCCGTGTCCGTCTCCCGGCAGCGGTACTCCTTCGTTCGGCGCACCGATGGGGGCTCGATCGTCCGGTACGAGAGCGTGGACAGCGGGTTCACGGCCGACCTGGAGCTCGATCCGGACGGCTTCGTCGTCCGGTATCCGGGGCTTGCGGAGCGCCTCGCGCCCCTCCCGTCCGCCGCCTTCTAGAATCCCAACATGGAACGCCTGATCGTGGAGGGGGGCGGCCGTTGCGCGGCTCCGTGCGCGTGAACGGCGCGAAGAACTCGGACGACGACGCCCAGCGGCGCCTCGAGGCGAACGCCGACGACGAGGCCGCCCGCACGGACCTCGCCCGGGCGGAAGCGCGCCTGGCGGTGCGGGTCTGAGCGCCGCGCCCGCGGGGGAGGTTGCCTACCTCTGGTCGATCTCCAGGCCGTGGGAAGGCGCGGAGATGGCGATCGTGTCGCGATCGGGCGAGCGACTCAGCGCGCGGGGCTCGGCCATCGGATCGAACCCGCTGGAGTATCGGCTGGAGTACCGGCTGTGGACGGGAGACCGCTTCGTTACCGAGCGATTGTCGGTTGCCGCCGAGGGCGGCGGATGGACGCGGAGGCTCGATCTCCGGCGATCCCGGGACGGAGGCTGGTCCTGTTCGGCGTCCTCGGAGGGAGCGCCGGACCTCCCTCCGGCCGGCGGGGACGTATCACCCCTCCAAGGTGCCGACGACTGTGATCTGGGACGTTCCCCGCTCACCAACGTCATGCCGGTGCTGAGATTCAACATGCATCGAGGAGGCGAGCCCGTCGAGTTCCGGATGGCGTGGGTCTCCGTTCCCGACCTCGCCGTGTCGGCCTCCCGGCAGCGGTACTCTTTCGTTCGGGGCACCGATCAGGGATCGATCGTTCGGTACGAGAGCGTGGACAGCGGGTTCACGGCCGACCTGGAGCTCGATCCGGACGGCTTCGTCGTTCGGTATCCGGGGTTGGCCGAGCGTCTTTTCTAGCGCACGAGGGTGGAAGTCTGGGAGCTCATATATCGCAGCCCTCGACGAACTCGCCATTAACGCAGGTGTCGATGCCCGCCCCCCCAGCCAAGAAATCCCCGCCCGGGGGAGTGTCGGATCCACCGTCGAGATAATCGTCGCCGTCTCCTCCTATCAGTGAGTCGTTGCCCGCCCCGCCAGAGAGGGAGTCGCGCCCGCCATCCCCGAACAGAGAGTCGCTGGCTCCACCACCCAGGATCAGGTCTCCTCCCTTCCCGCCATGGATGGAGTCGCCGAGAGCTCCCCCCCGAATCCGGTCCCCACCGTCTTCACGGTTGTCGTTGGAGGGCGAGTCGCCGTACATGGTGTTGTGGCCCGGGCCTCCACAAATGAGATCGGCACCGCCATTTCCGTTGATACCGTCGTCCCCCCGTAGCCCGACGATAACGTCGTCGCGCTCCGTTCCCTCCAGGAAGTCGTCGCCGTCGGTGCCCACGATGGTGGCCGGTTCCCCGAAGCAGGTCGGTGTCTCCCTGGATATTGCTCCGTGGGCCGGCACGGCCGCCAGCAAGACAACGGTCACGCCCAATGAAGCTCTCAGCGCTCTCTTCATGACTCACTCCCTCAACGGACTGGCGACCACGTTACGGCGTTCGAGGGAGATCCTGCACCACGCCCGCGGGTCTCCTCGTGTATGGGCGCGGCGGCTTCTAGAATCCCAACATGGAACGACTGGTCGTGGAAGGTGGGCGGCCGCTGCGCGGCTCGGTGCGCGTGAACGGCGCCAAGAACTCGGCGCTGAAGCTCATGGCCGCGGCGCTCCTCGCCGACGGCGAGAGCGTTCTCGAGAACACGCCCCGCATCCTCGACTGCCTCACCATGACCGAGGTGCTGCAGCACCTGGGGGCGGACGTATCGTGGGACGGTTCCACGGTGTCGGTGGACACCCGCGGGGTCACCGCCACCGAGACGCCCTACGAGCTGGTGCGCAAGATGCGCGCCTCGATCGTCGTGCTGGGGCCGCTTATCGCAAGGTTCGGACGGGCTCGGGTCGCGATGCCCGGCGGGTGCAACATCGGCTCCCGCCAGATCGACCTGCACCTGAAGGGGTTCGAGCGGATGGGGGCCGAGTTCACCTACGAGCACGGCTACCTCGAGGCCAAGGCCCCGTCGCTTACGGGCGCCTCCATCACCCTCGACTTCCCCAGCGTGGGGGCAACCGAGAACATCCTCATGGCCGCTGTGGCGGCCACCGGGACGACGGTCATCGACAACGCCGCCAGGGAGCCGGAGATCCAGGACCTCGCCGAGATGCTCGTCGAGATGGGAGCTCACATCGAGGGGGCGGGTACGACCGCGATCGAGATCCAGGGAACTGATTCCTTCCGGCCGGTTCGCCACCGCGTCGTATCGGATCGGGTTGAGGCGGGCACGTTCGCAATCGCGGCGTGCGCGACGGGCGGGGAAGTCTTTCTCGAGGGCGCGAGCGCGAGTCACCTGGACCTTGTGCTGGCCAAGCTGTCGGACGCTGGGGGAGAGGTGGCGGCGTACGACGACGGGGTCCGGGTCGGGATGGAGGAGCGGCCCCGCGCTGTGGACTTCGTGACGCTTCCGTACCCCGGTTTCCCCACCGACCTGCAGCCACAGATGATGGCGCTGCTGTCTATCGCCTCGGGCACGAGCATAGCCACGGAGAACGTGTTCGAGAGCCGCTTCATGTTCGTCGACGAGCTGAACCGCATGGGAGCGGACATCCGCACGGAGGGGCACCACGCGGTGATCCGCGGGGTGGAGCGGCTCTCCGCCGCGCCGGTCCGTGCGCTGGACATCCGTGCCGGGGCCGCGATGATCATCGCCGCGCTGGCCGCCGACGGCCGGACCGAGATCGCCGACGTCCATTTCGTGGACCGGGGCTACGAGGACCTCGAGGCCCGGCTTACAGGGCTCGGAGCCGAGGTCCATCGAGAGCCCGCTCGTTGGCCCGCCCTCGCCTGAGGGCCGGGCTACGGGCCCTGCCGCGGACGTGCGGCACCCTTCTGTGCGCCGGGATCCTTTGGTTGGCGCCGGCAGGTTGGAGTGGGGCCGCCGCTGATGCCGATGTGGCGATGCAGGCTCCGCGCGCCGCGGCCGCGGTCCTCCTGATCGTCGACCGGGTCTCGTTCGAAGAGATGCTCGCCGTGCCGGAATTCGAGCGCCTGGCCGCGGCCGGCGGTGCCGCTCTCTCTGCGACGGAGCCCGAACCTCCTGAAGGAAAGCTCGAACGCTACACCGTGATCGGCGCGGGTACGATCTCGGACACGGCCGCGCCCGATGCTACGGCCGCCGCCCTGGCATCGAACGGCGTGACGGTCTGCGCCGCCGGGAGCGCCAGCTCGGAGACCCGTCACCTCCGCCCGGACCTGCTCCTGGCGGGATTCAGAGCCGGGGCGACGGTGGGTCGCGTCTGCGGTGGTGCCGCCGCCGAGCGCCCGGATCCGGCTTTCCCGGGGGGGTTGCGAACCGATCCCGGGCCCATCCTCGCCCTGGCCAGCAGCATCGGCTCGGCGTTGCAGGAGACCGGGGGCGAGGTCTTCCTGATCATCAGCCTCGGCGACACGCTTCGCCTGGACCTGCAGAGCGGGGCGGGCACGCCGGCCGAGATCCGGTTGTTCCGGCGCTCCGCGCTTCGGGAGGCGGGACGCCTGGTGGCGGACGTCTTGGACCGGCTCGGCGAGACCCGCACGATGGTCATCGTCGCGACGCCCGCTCCCTCGGCCGAGATGGATGAGGTCGGGGACGAGGTGACGCCGGTCCTCTTGGCGTCCGGGCCGGCGCAGGGCTTGCTGACCGCATCCGGTTCCCCTCGCTCGCTCACGTCGGAGACCACCAGGCTCGAGGGCCTGGTCTCCCCGGTGGACGTTGCGCCGACGATCCTGCGCTTCTTCGATG
>JACDCJ010000166.1 GCA_013817655.1 Actinosomnolentus pattersoniae (SeqCode) | reverse complement strand
GCTCGCCTACCTGCTGAAGGAGCGGGTGGCCGAGGGTGAGGAGCTCGTCCGGGCCATCCGGGAGGTGGCGAGTGGCGGTTCGGCCGTGGATCCCAAGATCGCCGCCGCGCTCTCCGGCCGGTACGCGCCCGAGGACGAGGAGCGGGAGATCCTCGACCTGATGGCCCGGGGGCACGGATACGTCGAGATGGCGGAGCGCCTCGAGACCACCCAGGAAGACATCGACCGCCGGGTGACCGGGCTCTTCGAGCGGCTCGCTCGCGGCGACGGGACGAGCACGAGCCGCGTCGTGGACGAGCTGAAGCGGATGCACGCGGCCGTGGTGGATCGGGAGTCCTCCGCGCGGACGCTTCGCTCCTTCCTGCCCGCCGGAGTGGCCGACCGGATCGCCTCCGGGGCGCCCGTACAGGAAGAGGTCGAGGCGACCATCCTCTTCTCCGACATCCGTGGGTTCTCGGGACTGGCCGAGTCCATGTCCGCGTGGGAGGTCGCCGAGATGGTCGCCCGGCACCTGTCGGCGATGGTCGAGGTCGTGCAGGCGCACGGCGGAGCGGTCGAGAAGTTCGCCGGCGACGCCGTCATGGCCGTGTTCGGAGCGATCGAGGCCGAGCCCGACCATGCCGGGCGGGCCGTGCGATGCGCGATGGCGATGCAGGCCCGTCAGGCCGAGCTGAACCGGGACGGCGAGCTTCAGGGCGTCCATGCGCTCCGGCTCGGCATCGGGGTCAACACCGGCGTCGTCATCGCCGGCACAGTTGGTGGGGCGGCGCGTATGGAGTTCACCGTCCTCGGGGATGCGGTCAACGTGGCCCAACGCCTCCAGTCGGTGGCCGAGCCGGGAGAGGTGCTGATCTCTGCGGCAACCGTCCAGTGTGCCGAACCATCGTTCCGTCTGGAGCCCCGAGGCGCCCAGCAGGTGAAGGGTCGGAAGGGAACGGTCGAGGTCTTCCGCGTCCTCGCCTGAGCGTTCCGGGAGGGGGCACGGGGTCAGGCCTCAACAGGTGACCCTGAGCTCCTCCAGCCCGCGGATGATGTAGCCGGGCTTCCATCGTGGCTCGGCGACGAGCTCCATGCGGGGCAGGCGGCGAAGCACCGTGGAGAACGATATCTCAAGCTCCAGACGCGCCAGCGGAGCGCCGAGGCAGAAGTGGATCCCCGCACCGAAGGACAGGTGGGGGTTGTGCTCGCGTGCGAGGTTCAGCTCGTCGGGACGGTCGAAGACGTCGGGGTCACGGTTCGCCGAGCCGAACAACAGGCCGAGCTCGGCTCCCTTCGGCACCGGAACGCCGCAGATCTCGGAGTCGGTCAGGACCCAGCGTTCGAACATCTGCAGCGGCGTGTCGTAGCGCATCAGCTCCTCGACGGCGCGGGGAACCAGCGATGGATCGGTCCTCAGCAGCGAGAGTTGATCGGGGTTGCGGAACAATGCCCACCAACCGTTGCCGGTGACGTTCACCGTCGCCTCGTGGCCTGCGTTCAGGAGGAGGACGCACGTGCCGATCAGCTCGTCCTCGGTGAGACTGTCACCCTCGACGAGGACTTCGGCGAGGGCGCTGATGAGGTCGTCGGCAGGCCTCTCGCGCCGTTCCCGCGAGAGGGCGCGGAGGTACTCCGAGAACTCGAGACTCGCGGCCACCGCCCTCCGTGCGTACTCCTCCGGAGGGTTCAGCTCGTACATGAGGCAGATTTCGGCCGACCAGGGCCGCAGGAGGCGTCGATCGGACTGAGGGATGCCGAGCATCTCGGCGATGACGGCCACCGGAAGGGGCTCCGCGATCGCCTTCATGAGATCCACCTCGCCCGCACCGGCCACTCCGTCGACCAGAGCTTCCGTCATCGTCTGGATGCGCCCGCGAAGCCCCTCGACCATCCGGGGGGTGAAAGCGTTGGAGACGAGCTTCCGGACCCGTGTGTGGTCCGGCGGCTCCATGTCGAGGATCCCGCTCCGGATCAGGTGCCAGAAGGGCGCCTGCTCGGAAGGCTCCTCCGGGCGGCCCATGTCCGCGTGGCTCGCCATGTGGTGGTACGTCCGTCCGAAGCGCCGGTCACGCAACAGCCCGTTAACATCGCGATGCCGCGAGACCAGCCAGTGATCCGTCACCTCGTCGTACAGGATGGGAGCGCGCTCGCGAAGCTCCGCGTAAACCAGGTACGGGTCCGCCACGAACCCCGGATCCTCGGGCGCGAACCCCGATTCCCGCGCGGAGGCCTCCCTGCGCATCACCGCATCACGCCCATGGCCCCACGCCCCCCAGATGGTCGACCGTGATACGCACGACGAACCCGGGTGGCGGGTCGTCGAACGGAGGGAACCTGACGCCCGGACCGATGTAGACGGATGCGAGGCTCTGGAGCAGCTCCGGGCCTCCGCCCTCCTGGACGCGGGCATGGCCTTCCACGACGAGGTACTCGCGCAGGCCGATCGCGTTCGACCGGTCGGTCTCGAGCGACAGGGCGACGCGGCCGTCACGCTCGATGTTGCGAATCTTCTGACGGCGTTCCAGGGAGGCGAACAGGATCTCGTCACCGTCCATCCCCACCCAGACGATCGTGACGTGCGGACTCCCGTCCCGGTTGAGCGTCACGAGGTGGGCGAGCGTGGCCGAATCGAGCAGCTCGCGGGCCGAATCAGGCACCGTCGACATGGTGTTTCCCTTTCGTCCGACCGCACGCGTCGATGACCGGAACAGACCCGGCACCGCTCCGCGTTGAGAACACCGTTACCCTTTGGGAGAAGCCTACCGAGGAAGGATCGCCGCGATGTTCTTCACCAAGCACAAGACCGAGATGCCGGCTCCCGAGCGAGCGCTGCCCGGACGCGACGAGCCGATGCCCGTTCCCGAAAGGCACTTCGTCAACGGCAACCCGATCGCGCCCCCGTTTCCGGAAGAGCTGGAATCGGCCGTCTTCGGCATGGGCTGCTTCTGGGGCGCCGAGCGGATCTTCTGGGAGACGCCCGGAGTATGGACGACGGCAGCCGGCTACTCGGGGGGATTCACACCCAACCCTACCTATGAGGAGGTGTGCTCGGCGCGCACCGGCCACAGCGAGGTGGTACTCGTCGTCTTCGATCCGAAGCTCGTCGGCTACGATGGGCTGCTGCGCGTCTTCTGGGAGAACCACGATCCCACGCAGGGCATGCGCCAGGGTAACGACGTCGGGACGCAGTATCGCTCCGCCGTCTACGTCTTCGACGAGAAACAGCGGCAGGCGGCGGAGGCCTCGCGAGACATGTATCAGGAGCGGCTGCGCGACTCGGGATTCCCGCCCATCACCACCGAGATCGCCGCTGCAGACCCGTTCTACTACGCCGAGGGCTACCACCAGCAGTACCTCGCCAAGAACCCGAACGGCTACTGCGGGATCGGGGGAACAGGCGTGAGCTGTCCGGTCGGCATCTCACACAGCGGGTAGAGATCTCCCGCGTCACCGGAGCCGCCAGAACGGCCCGGTGAGCCCGAGCCTGTCGAAGACCGATTGCGCCTCCTCGGTCGTCCGCCGCCGCCAATCAGGCTCGAGGCGGTCCGCGTACCAGATCGACGCCAACCGCCAGCCCGTCTCCAGCGACAGGATCGCCCCGCGCGGCACGCCACGGGCCTCACACCAACGATCCACATGCTCTTCCGACCGGAAGAGCAGCATCGTCGCTCAGGTGTGTCCGATGTCGTCCCACCACGAGGCCGCCGGGACCGCGAAGTGGAGGACGCCGGGCCCCTCCTGCACGTGTCCGGCCTTCACTTCCAGGGCCATCGGGGCCGCGCAGTCCGCACACCAGGAGCGCACCGGACCATCCGCTTTGAGCATCGCCGGGATCCCCAGCGCGTCCCAGATGCAGTTCGCGAACCACGTCTGGCCCTTGGCTTCCACTTGGAAGGGAGTTGGGAGCGCCGACAGCGGGTTAGCCATCCATATGTACGGTGTGCCGGGCGCCAGAACCAGGGCGTGGTCATCGGCAAGCCGGCGAAGCGACGCCTCCACCCGCGCGCTCGTCGACACCAGTGCGGCCGCCGTCTCCGCGGGAACGGGCGGGCGGCCGGCCTCGAGGAAGAAGCGGTAGACGAAGAGTCGGACGTCCCGGTCCAGGTTCGCATCGAGGGTCATGTCCGGCTAGCCCCGATCCACCGCAGATATCGCTCCGCCGAGCGCTCCACCGCCTCGTGGCCGCCCCGGTCCACGACATCCCCGGTCCACCCGCCGTAGATCCTGTCGAACTCGTACGGGCGGAGGGACTCGACGATGCCCTCGATGGCCTCCCGCGGGAGCGGGATGAGGTTCGGATAGCTCCGCATGAAGCTCAC
>JACDCJ010000165.1 GCA_013817655.1 Actinosomnolentus pattersoniae (SeqCode) | reverse complement strand
CGGTCATCGACCACTCTGGAGGGAGTTGAAGCCATGGACCCAAGCGTCGATGTCATGGTCGATCCGCGGCCCGGGATGGAGACCCCGATCCCGTACGTGTGCATGCCTGGGAGCCCGTACACGGGGTCGACCCTTCTCGGGATGCTCCTTGGCAACCATCCGGCATGCGCCTCGATCGGAGCGGCAACCGGACTCACCGCTCGCGTTGACCTCTCCACGTACCTCTGCTCGTGCGGGGCGAAGTTCACCGACTGCGGGTTCTGGGGACGGGTCGCTCAACGCACGGTCGAGCTCCAGCACCCGGTCACGGTCTTCGAGAAGGACTTCTGGAACACCCACGTGCGGGTGTCCAAACGCCGATCGCTGAACGGGCTGGCCGTGAGCTCGCTCGGGAACGCGCCGTTGGATGCGGTCCGGGATGCGGTGCTCGGCAAGGTGGGCCCCGTCGCGAAGAAGATCACGGAGGCCAGGCTGGCGTCGTGGAGCCTGGCTCGGGCGGTGCTGGAAGAGACGGGGAAGACGATGTTCGTGGACACGGCCCGGGACCATCAGCGGCCTCGGTACCTCGCGGGGATGCCGCTCCTCGACGTCAAGGTGATCCATCTCGTCCGCGATCCGCGCGGGAACGTGGCCAGCATCATGAAACATACGAAGGTCGGGGCTCGGAAGGCGGCCCGGCAGTGGCGCCACTACAACGTGGAAGCCGATCGCGTTCGACGGCGCTTCCCGCGATCGTCGTGGATGCTTCTTCGGTACGAGGACCTGTGCCAATCACCCCAGGTCACGCTCGACCGGGTGGCCGAGTTCATCGGCGTCGAACCGGTCCCCATCGCCACGTTGGTGGCACCTTCGGAGCGGCACGTGATCGGCAACTCGATGCGACTCAAAGAGCTGGACGAGATCAACGAGGATCTGTCGTGGCAGCTGACCCTTCGCGGCCCGGATCTGCGGACGATCGCCAAGGTCGTCGGGCGCACCAGCCATCGACTGGGATACGACTGGCCATGAGTGAGATGAGGCCCTTGCTCGTGTTCGTGCACATCAACAAGACCGCGGGGACGACGCTGCGATACATCCTGCGCAGCTCCTACGGCGCCCGGCATTGCGACGTGGAACCGTGGCACGGCGCATGGTCCGACCCCCCCTTCTCCACCGCGGATCTCCGGCGGGTCCGCAAGCTCTACCCTCGGTTGGCGAGCATCGCCGGGCACCGGATCAGCGGTCACGTCGACCTGGAAGAGGACGGCACCGACTTCCGGTACATGACCTTCCTCCGTGAGCCGATCGCGCTCTGCGCCTCCCGCTTCCAGTACCAGCTCGACTATCGGAAGAAGCAGGGGCTCGTCTTCGAGGAGTGGATCGAGAAGGACTGGGTCCGGGACGCCCAGACGCAGCGGATCGGGGGGACCACCGATCCCAACGACGCGATCTCCGTCATCGACAGGAAGAGGATGTTCGTGGGACTCACGGAACGATTCGACGGATCTATCCTCCAGCTGCGGGCTCTCCGAGCGCCGGATCTGGATATCGCTTACGCGCCGGTCAACGTCGCCAAGAGCTCGAACGTCGCCAAAGGCCTGCTCGCAGACCCGGCAACGAGACAGATGATCGTCGACGCGAACCAGGCGGATCTCGAACTCTACGAACACGTGGAGCGAGAGGTGTACCCGGCTCAGCAGCGGGCGTACGAGACCTCGCTCTCCGGGCCCGTCGTCGCGTTCCGCGAAGGGACTCGCAAGGGCTACGATCGGCGGAACCTCGCTCTGTACGGCCTGAAGCAACGCGTGTTGCTGAAGCCGACGATCCGCCTCTATCGAGGGCGGCGGACGAGAGGGCTCGTCCAGGCACTCATGCGCTGACCCATCAGGCCGGCGAGAGCCAGCGTTCCAGGTTCATCCCGATCAGCTCGGAGGTCTTCCCGATGTCGTCTCGGAAGTGCCGGCCCAGCTCGGCCTTCAGATCTTCCGGGAGGGGGGGCGCTTTCTTCAGGTTCTTGGTCCGAAGCCGCCGGGCCATGTCCGCCGCCCGTCTCGGGATCAACGGTTCGATCGCCTTCCTGACGGAGCGGCTGGTGAACACCTTCTCGAGCGTCCTGTTCGCCGGCATCCCGCCGATGTTGTGCGGCGTCTCGAGATCGGGGACGAAACCCGGGTAGACGCCGACGGACCGGTAGATGTCGCGCACGCATCCCAGTGCGTCCGACCGGAAGTCTTCGAACAGGAAGACATGGATCTGTTCGCGGGGGAAGCGGTCGAAGTATCGGGACAGGGCTTCGTGGTACCTGCTGATCTGCATCCAATGCGAGTCCGGGCGTGCCCAGTCGGACGAGGCGGTCAGGTCGCGAGCGGGATCCAGCCGGCGTCCGCGAGCCCGCAGGTACATCAGGTAATCCGAGTATGCCCGGTCGACGGGCTCGCGGAGGCCGCAGATGATGCGAGCCTCCGGCAGCGCCTCCCAGATCCGAGCCGCCGACTGCGGACACTCGAGGTAGATCGGTGAGGCTTCCCCGACCGCCAGGGCGTCCCCCGCGCCGGAGAACAGCTCCTCGTACGCGGCGGGTGTCTGCACGGGGAATCGGTGGAGATCGGGATCCCCGTAGAGGGGGTTGCCCTCGTCGTCCAGCCCGTAGGCGAAGTAGTTCGTCTCCTTGACCGGGCTCATGAACACCTGGGGGTGGTCGGCCAGATACCAGTACAGCGCGGTCGTGCCTGCCTTGGCGGCACCGATGATGACGAAGCTCGGGAGCACGGAAGCCTCGTCAACGAGCGGTCGTGCGGCCGTCACCGATCACCTCCTCGATCTCTCGGACCACGAGCTCGATGTCTCGGTCGGTATCCAGGCCGTAGACGGGAGCTCCATCGAAGCGAAGCTTCGAGCTGAGCGCATGACGGAAGCGGACGTAGTCCTCCGGCTCCTGCTTGTCCCGTGCGGCATTCCGGGCGAGCGTAACCTCGAGGGGGGCGGAGAGATGGAAGACCATGTCGGGGGCGGGGATGTCGCGGTACAGGCGACCCTCCAGCCGCGCGAGCAACCGTCGGATCGAGAACGGCCCGGACGGCGTGGGCAGATGGGCGAGCTGGGGGCCGTCCGGCGCGCCGCTCGCATCCGATGGGTACCGGTCGCTCAGGACGATCGTCCCTTTCCCGGAGCGTGCCGCCCGAGTGAGGAGCGCGCGGCGCTCGTAGGCGAGCATCACGGACCGGACACCGAACAGGAGCGGATACGGTTTGGTGGCGGCCGGGTCGCCGTCCTCGTATCGCTCCTCCACGAACAGGGTTCGCTGCTCCGGGAACACCCGCCTGAGGGCGGGAAGGAGCACGTGCGGAAGGAACGTGATCGGCGTGCTCGGAGGCTTTCCCGCATGGACGCGGCGGACCCGATGGCTCCGACCGAGCCATCCCTCCACCTCGCCAAGGATGGTCGACTTGCCCGTCGCCTCGGATCCGACGAACGCGATCAGCGTGGCCCTGCCCGGCGTTCCTCGGCGGTCAGACGACGCGGGGAACGGGGGTGGCGATGCCGTTTCGGCTCCGGCCAGCCATCCGGCGATCTCCCGAACGGCCGCATCCAGGTGTTCCGGTGAGTCGTCCACACCCTCGACGGTCAACAGGCGTCCTCTGATCGGTTCGATCTGCGCCAGGGCGTCGAACAGCTCCACGGCGCGGGCGATCTGCCGTTCCATCTCGCGGACGTCGCTTCGCGCGAGCTCTCTCCGCCGATCCGGCCGCGTCATCGCGCGTGTGAGCAGCACGTCGATCGGCGCCTTCACGTGCACGACCAGATCGGGCAGCGGCACGAATCGAGCGAAGCGTTCGAGGTCGGCTCGCGTGAAGGGCGCATCGCTGTAGGCGAAGAGTTGGTAGGCGATGAGGATCGTGCCCTCGTCGACGAGGAACGTGGTCCGAGGGTCCGCGTTCCTCGCCATCTCGTGCATGCCGAGCTTGCGCACGATGTTGCGCCGGTAGTTGGCCTTCGCGAAGGTCGACGGAGCGTGCCGCTTCAGCCGATCGAAGGCGAAGCGAACGAAGTCCCGATCGCGATCGAGCGAACGGATGAACGAAGGAAGCGCGGACACGTCGGCGAGGAGATTGATCGCGTGCGGGTCGTCGATCCACCGACGACCGGGCCGGTCCGTTACCAGATCCGTCGCCATCCGCACCCGGCGGGCGGGAACGCCTCGCTTCACGAGGTCCCGGGCGATCGTCGTCTTGCCGGCCCCCGTGGCGCCGATGAACTCGACGATCATCGTGGGCGCGCCATGCTGCCGTTCGACGCCGCGACCTCTCGGTACACGGCCTCGGTGGCCGCACGCATGATCGGCAAGGTGAAGCGCGCAGCCATGTGACTC
>JACDCJ010000023.1 GCA_013817655.1 Actinosomnolentus pattersoniae (SeqCode) | reverse complement strand
CCCGAGGACGGCTTCACCTGCTACAACGCGTTCGTGGGCGACAACTCCCGCGGATGCCGCTGGGGTGACTACTCGGAGGTCAACGTCAACCCCGACGGGGACTTCTGGTTCACCACTGAGTACATCCACGACGGTCCGAGGACCTCGCTAGCGAACTGGGGGACCTGGATCGGCAACGTGGACCCCAACGTCCCGGAGGGCTAGAGGGACTCGGGGAACGAGGGAAACGGAGGGGCCGGCCACGCCGGCCCCTCCTCCCTCTTGCGGGCGGCGAACCGCGGGATCTGCAACCCTTCCGAGGAGGTGCGCTCGTACTCCTGGAATGAAGGCGGCATGCGAACTGCGGTAGAGAGATCTCCGGCTCTCCAGGGATTCGCGCTCCCGGCGCTTCTTGCCATCTCCACCGTCGTCGCCACCGCATGTTCGGCCGGGCCCGAGCCCCCCGGACCGCTCAGCCAGGGGGCCGGCTCATCCGCGTTCCAGACCTCGCCGCCTGGCGCGGGGGATCGCTTCACCGTGCTGGAAGACGGCGCTCGCCAGCTTCTGGAGTTCGACGGGCCCCGGGTGGGCGGAGGACGCCTCCGCGGCTTCGACTACCTTGGCCGCGACGTCGTCCTGTGGGTCTTCGCACCCTGGTGAGGAACCTGCCAGAGAGAGGCGTCTCTGGTCGCACAGTTGGTGCGGGACTACCGCGAGGAGATCCAGGTCGTGGGCCTCGGAAGCGTCGATACGAGCGGCCACATCGAGGACTTCATCAGCTACCACGGGTTGAGCGACGTCCCCACGGTGATCGACGTGGACGGCGACCTGCGAGCGAGCATCGGCATCCCGGGGCATCCCGCGTGGGCCCTGATCGACGAGGACGGGGCTGCCAGGTTGGCCCTGGGGACCGTCTACCGACCGACGCTCATCCGCGCGATCGAGGAGTTGATCTCGGGCTGAGCGGTTGCGAGCGCCGAGCTCCCGCGTGCAGCTCGAGGCCGGGGCTCACTCTTCGATAAGCTCTTCGGCCAGCACGCCCATCACGATGACGTCGACGTGCCTTCCTTCGACGAAATGCCCCCGGCGCAGTCTTCCCTCCTCCTTGAACCCCACCTTCTCGTATGCGCGCCGCGCCCGCTGGTTGCCCTCGAAGACTTCGAGGTCGACCCGTTGGAGGTTCATCTCGCGGAAGGCGAATCGGCAGACGGTCCTGACGGCGTCCGTTCCGAACCCCTGGTCCCAGAAGGGCCTTCCGAGGAAGATGCCTAGGTCCGCCTTTCGCGGGCGGGGGTCGATATGCCGAAGGGCGCAGTTGCCGATCAACTCTCCGGCGAGCGTGGCGATCGCGAAGTGTCGTTCGTAGTTCGCGCCGCGAGCGCGCTGCCACCACTCTCGGGTTCCGCCTAGCGGTTGAGGCCACGTCGCCCTGAGCTGGGCGGTGACGGAGGGGTCCCACAGCAGCTCGTTCAGCCGCGGGAGATCATCCTCCTCCACGGCCCGCAGCCGGACCAGTTGCCCCTCCAGGGGAGGCCGCACACGGGCGAAGTCGTCGGCGAGCGATTCCGACATCGGCCGAAGGATATCGAAAGCTCGGGAAGCTCCCCGGCGGGGCGTCAGGACCAGAAGGCGTCGGCGCGGTACTGGTCTTCGGGGTTGACCCACATCTCGGTCACCTTGCCGTCCCGAAGATGGCACACGAGGTCGAAGTTCAGATGAACGTATTCCTCTCCCCGGCGGGCACGAAGTCCGAGGAGCAGAACCGTGTGCTCCTCGTTGGCGAGGATGTCGTGGACCTCGAACCTCGGGGAGTCTCCGGCGAGCTCCATCAGTTTCGTGAATACCTGGCGGGCCGCCTGTTCTCCCTTGTGGTCCCCGGCCAACGGATTCGAGCCGGGGACGTGCACCACGACGTCCTCGGTGTGCAGGTCGAAGAAGGTTTCCATGTCCCCGACGGTGAGCGATCGGTGCATCTCGTCGACTAGATGGTCGTGGCGCCGCCGCCGGTCCCCCCGGGCGGCGTACCCGACCCCCCGGTCGTCCAGGAGGTGACCGAGCTCGATCCACAAGACGGCGGGGTTGGTCTTCAGCTGCTTTCCGAGCACGTTCGCGATCCGCCGAAGGACCGAGGCCGAAGGAGCCGACACGTCATTGAAGTAGTTCGAAATCGCCCCGTTGGAGACGCCGACGAGGCGCGCCATGTCGTCCCGGTTGATGCCGGCCCGCGACTGGAGAAGCCGTAGCGCTTCGCCCAGCGTCTCAACGGCGAGAACCCCTGGGGACGTCACCCGTTCATCCTAGTTCCAGGGAGTACCCGTCACGCAAATCGACCCTGCCACCCTTCCGGTCGACGCCACTCTCCTGACCAACTCTTGCATTCTTGGGAGAACCTCGTCACAATCCAGTTTTGTCGCACGAAGTGACGAGGAGTAAAATAAGTACTAGTTCGATAGAACTAGCCTGCGGATCGGGAGGAGGTGAACGGGGCGCGGTTCCCTGGGAACACCGTTTCGTCATCGAAAGGAGTCGTACAGATGCATAAGAAGTTGAGAATGCCATTGATCCTCATCCTGGTACTGGGCCTGGGGGTCGCGCTCGCCCCGGGTGCCGACGCCGCCACTCGGTCAGCCACCCCCGCGGGACCGGATGATTTCCTCTACCAGGGCGACGCGTACGGGACGTACGCTTTCGTCGGGGACACGATCCTCGCAGGGAAAAGCGCCAAGGTGGGGCTGGGATGCGTCACCGCTCCCGGCGTCCACAAGGAGAACACGGTCGGTTCGGTCAACGTGCCTCCAATCGTGAGCACGGGAGCGGTAAACACGACCGCCGA
This sequence comes from Actinosomnolentus pattersoniae (SeqCode), assembly GCA_013817655.1. GTDB lineage: Bacteria > Actinomycetota > UBA4738 > UBA4738 > UBA4738 > JACDCJ01. Next base: position 11,107 of record JACDCJ010000023.1, on the reverse strand, counting down.
CTCCCTGCTGGAGTCCGGGGTGCAGAAGACGGTCATGTCGGCGAATGCCCAGCAGGTCGCTCTGCTCGACGCCGCCGGCCCCACCCCGCCCCTCATCACGGCGAGCCAGGTCACGGCAGTCAGCACGGCCCTCTTCGACGGAACGGGCTTCGGTCTCAGTGACGCGGGTTCTGGCTTCGTGAATCTGAGTGTGCTCGGAGTGCCCGTGCCCAACCCCGCCCCCAACACGACGATTCAGCTTCCGGGCATCGGCCGGGTCGTGCTGAACGAGCAGATCCCGCAGATCTCGTCTCGCTCGGCGTCCCTGACCATCAACATGATCCACGTGTTCGTGACCGAGGTGGGGAACCCGCTCGGGATCCCGACCGGAAGCGAGAGCATCACGTCACACGCAAAGGCCGGGCTGCGAACCGGTCTGGCGGGCTTCGTCAGCGCATCCGCATACGGCTCGCGGGCCGTGGTCGCGGATGTGGTTACGTCCGGACCGTCGGCCCTCGTGAACCTCGGGTGCCTCGGCGGTAACAATATGAACAACGTCCTCGGCGTCAGCCTCCCTCCGCTGTTCGAGGTGGGCGAGGTCGTGACGACGGCAGTCGGCACCGTCACCGGAAACCTGGCAACGGTCCAGGCCACTTCCACCGTGCAGACCGCCGACGTCCTCGAGGGCCTGATCAGCGCGGACGAGGTGAAGGCCGTCGCGAACGGATCCTCCAACGGGACGACCAAGACCTTCGATTCCAATGGTTCGTCATTCACGAACCTCGTGGTGGATGGCGAGCCGCTGTCCGACGTGGACCCGAACACCCAGATCATCCTGCCCGGTGTCGGGACTCTGTACCTCTACCGGGTCATCGAGACCTCCCGGAGTATCGAGGTGCGGATGATCGAGCTCGACGTCACGGAGCCCGGGATCCCTGGCGTTCCGGTCGGCACCAACATCCGGATCGCTGTCGCGAAGGTAGGGATCATGTAGGTCGACGGATGGGGTCATGCCGGATGGGGCCGGAAGATCCGGCCCCATCCGGAGATCCGGACGCATCGAACAGGCGGATCTTGGCCCGCCGGTCGCACTACTCTTCAGACGTGGTTGCGATGATGCGGGCGACATCATGAGACGCGACGCATCGGCTGATGCGTCGCGTCTTCCCGTCCACGGCGACTATGACCTCCTCGCGCGGGCGCTCCAGGCCAGCTCCGACGCGATCGCCATCAGCCGTCTCGAGGACGGGTGCCTCCTGGAGGTGAACGACGCCTGCCTGCGGATGATCGGTTACGCGCGCGAGGAGGTCATCGGGCGGAGCTTCATGGAGCTCGGCGTCTGGGCGGACCCCGCCGACCGCACACGCCTCATCCACGCCCTGGAGCACGACGAGCCCCTCGACCCGATCCAGGTGTCGATCCGATCCAAGTCCGGCGAAGTTCGTCTCGTGGAGCTGGCCGCCCAGTTGATCGAGATGGGGGGGAGCCGGTTCATCTTCGCGCTCGGTCGCGACATCGGGGACCGGCGGCCGCTCGAGGGTCAGCTGCGCGCCAGCGAGGAGCGGTATCGGGCTCTCGCCGAGACGTCCCCGGACGCCGTCGTGGTGGCCGACCTCGATCTACGCATAACGGTCGTGAACGAGCAGACGGTCGAGCTCTACGGGGCGAGCGGCTCGGACGCCCTGATCGGGCGCAGCGTCTTCGACTTCATCGCACCGGAGGACTGGAATCTGGCCGCCGAGGGCGCGGGGCGTACTCTCGAGACCGGCAGCCTTCGCGGACTCCGCCTCACCCTGGTGAAGCGCGATGGCAGTCGGTACCAGGGCGAGCTCAGCGCATCGTTGATCCGCGGCGTCGACGGAAAGCCGGTTGCCCTCCTCGGCGTGGTGAGGGACATCACCGAGCGATTGCTCGTGGAACGCGAACTGCGGCTCACGCACGACCTCGCTCTATCGATCGGCGCCGCCGCGACCGTGGACGAAGGCATCCAGGTCGCCCTGCGTGAGATCTGCGAGCGCACCGGATGGGTCTTCGGACAGGCGTGGCGACGATCAGGGGAGGGATCTCCGCTCGAGCTCTCGGCCACATACGTCCTCGCACAGGAAAGACACCCGGACGGCGACGGCGCCTACCGGGCGCTCGCATCGGCGGACGCCCTCACATCCGTTGTATCCACGCACCGCCCGGAGTGGTGGCCCGATCCATCAGCCATGGATGGGGTCTCGCGCCGGAACGCTGCCCTCGACCTCGGATTGGCGGCCGGCCTGGCCTTTCCGGTCATGGCCGGGGGGGATGTAGTCGCCGTCCTCGAGTTCTTCTTCCGCCATCGGCGGGAGGAGGACCGACGATTCCTCGACGTCGTTTCCACGGTCGCCTCCCAAGTCGGCTCGCTGATCGGCCGGAAAGCCGCCGAGGAGGAGCTTCGGAAGAGCCAGAACCTCTACCGCCTCGTCCTCGAGAACTCTCTGGACCTCATCACCGTCCTCGATCCAGGCGGCCGGATCCTCTATGCCTCGCCCTCCCATCGCAGAATCCTCGGGTACTCTCACGGAAACCTTCTGCAACTTCCGATGGCCGACTTGGTGCATGTGGACGATCGCCCTGCCTTCCAAGAGGCAATCGGGCAGATGCTCTCCGGGATGCAGCGGCTGATCCCGAGCCTCCGTCTGCGAGACAGCGACGGCTACTGGCTAGTCGTGGAGAGTCAGGGCGTGGCCATCTTCGACGACGGGGGCCGCCCCGAGATGCTTCTCGTCGGTTCGCGAGACCTCACCGAACGCAGGCGCACAGAGGAACACCTGCGGTTGGCGGAGCATCGATACCGGACGCTCGTCGAACAGGTCCCGGCGATCACCTATACGGATGCATTGGACGACAAGATGACGACGCTCTACATCAGTCCGCAGGTCGAATCCATCCTCGGGTACACGCCGGCGCAATGGATCGGCTCGACCCACTTCTGGTTCGAGCACCTGGACCCGAGGGACCGCGAGCGGGCGATGGCCGACTATCGACGCGGGCGGGATAGCGGGCAACCCTTCGAAACCGAGTACCGGATGCGAGCGAGCGATGGACGCCTGGTTTGGCTGCGCGACAGCGGCGTCATCGTTCGAGGCCGCGAGGGAACCTCGGCCCTCATCCACGGCATCCTGTCCGACATCACCGAGGTGAAGCGCGCAGAGCAGGACCTCGAAAGGGCCCTCTCGATCGAGAGAGAGGCAGCTCAGCGCCTCCGGATGCTCGACGAGATGAAGAACATGTTTCTGCGAGCTGCCTCCCATGAGCTCAAGACCCCCATTACGATCTCACGGGGTCACCTCGAGGTCCTCGGGCCCCACCCTCAGCCATCGGAGGTCAAGGAGGCGATCGGGGTCGTCGTTGACGAGCTCGCTCGTATGGGCCGGATCGTCGACGACATCACGACACTTGTCCGGATGGACGATCCATCCTTCCTTCGGCTACAGCCCGTGGACCTCGAGACGTTTCTCTCCGAGGTGCGGACGAAGGCCCGGCCCTTGCTGGGTGACCGGCTTCGCTACCGGCCCATTTCGCGCGGCAGCGTCCAGGCCGACCCCCAGCGCCTCACCCAGGCCCTCGTGAACCTCCTGCACAACGCCGCGATGCACACGAAGGGGACCAAGGTGGAGTTCGGGGTCGAGGAGGAGCCGAGAATGTGGAGGTTCGAAGTCTCCGATTCCGGAGACGGGATGCCCGCCGGAGCGGAGGAGCGGCTGTTCCAGCCTTTCCAGCGGGCCGACACCTCCGGGGCCGGAAGCGGCCTTGGCCTGGCGATAGTACGAGGGATCGCCGCCGCCCACGGTGGCTCGGCCGGCGTCGAGAACCGTCCGGGCGAAGGTGCGACGTTCTGGATCCGGATTCCTCGATGAAGATCGTGGTCGTGGAGGACGAGCCGCGTATCGCGTCCTTCCTCTCCAAGGGCCTCAAGGCGGAGGGATACGCCGTTCATCACGCGATGAACGGAAGGGACGGGCTGTCGTTGGTCATGAACGGTGGGGTGGACCTGATGGTGCTGGACCTCGGGCTCCCGGACATGGACGGCTCCGAGGTGCTTCGAAAGCTTCGGCAGGTCGGTGAGCAGCTTCCAGTCATCATCCTTACCGCTCGTGGCGAGATCGCGGACCGCGTCGAGGGCCTCGAGCTGGGCGCAGACGACTACATGACCAAGCCGTTCGCCTTCGACGAGCTGCTTGCCCGGATCCGGGCGCGCCTGCGCCCTCGCGGAGACCACGGCGCCGTTCTGCGCGTCGGAGACCTCAAGCTGGACACCCGGACGAGGAGGGCGATCGCCGCCGGGCAGGAGGTGGACCTGTCCGCCCGAGAGTTCGCATTGCTGGAGACCTTCATGCGCCATCCCGGCCAGGTGCTGTCACGAGCTCAACTGCTCTCTCGGGTCTGGGGATTCGACTTCGATCCGGGCACGAACCTCGTGGACGTCTACGTCGGCTATCTGCGACGGAAACTCGGGAGCGGACTGCTCGAAACGGTTCGCGGCAGCGGATACCGCCTGTTGGCGCCGGCCGAGTCCTGAGCCGGCCCACCCTTCGGCGCTCGCTGGGACTAGCCCATAAGAACTATCTCATTTCCTTCTTATGGAGCCCTCATACCGGCCTCCTAGGGTCAAGCCATACCCGCTACGCACCCCCAAGGAGAGTCTTGATGAGGAAATCTTTCATCACTATTACGGGCCTGCTCGCCGCAACGTTGCTATTCGGTACCTCGGGAGCCTCGGCGAGCCCGGAGGACGTGTACTACGACCAGGTTGCGGAGGCCGACGCGACCGTACTGTCTGCCCAGCCCACCACGAACTTCGGAGCCGACGACATCCTGCAGACCGGGCGGGGGATGCGATCCTACTTCCGGGTGGAGGTATCGGGCCAGGTGACTCGCATCGTCCTGAAGCTCTTTCCCCTCCGAGACGGCGCCGGCTCGAAGCTCTACCTCGCATCGCCCGGGTGGGCCGAGTCCACGATCACGTGGGCCACCAGGCCGGATCTCGGAACGTTCCTCGGCAAGACGGGCGGGGTCTCGATGGGACAGGCCGTGGAGATGGACCTGACCTCCGCGCTATGCGGGCCACCGCCGGTTCTCTTCTGCAGCCCCGGCACGCTCGACTTCGCATTGACTTCTGCGGGAGGGGTTACGCAGTACGCTTCCACGGAGCACTGGCTGATGGCGGGACCACGGCTCGTTCTTTACGTTATCTGACACCGCGGCGCGCCTCTGAGCGATAATGCCTGCGCCAGATGGGGAGGCCATGACGGGAGTCGCTCGATTCAGCCGGACACGCCAGGTGCTGGAGCCGGCCTTCCTGGAGGGGATCTCGGACCTGTCCCTCGAGGAGGTCCGGCGCCGTCGCGCGATGGCCCTCGCCGAGCGAGAATTCCTGTCCTTCTTGCGTCGCCTCGTGCAGGTGCGCAGGGACGCGTTGACCGCCGAGAGCCAGCGCCGGGCCACGGGCTCCGCCCCGCCCCCGTTGCTCGAGGAGCTCCAGCGAGTCCTGTCTCAGGGCCCTCCTCGCGCGCGGGTCCGAGGCGAGGCTGTTCGCGTGGTCCTGCCCGCCGAGGACGTGGAGGAGGCTGAACGTCGGGCCGACGAAATGGTAGGTCGGCTGATCGTCGACGACCCACGAGCGCTGGAGGACGAACACCTCGCCGAAGCCATCGAAGTCCTCGCTCGGGGGGAGCGCGAGGTGTCGGGGGACCGGAGCGCGGTGATGAGGGTCCACGACAGCCTGCAGGACGAGCTGAAGCACCGGTATCGGGAGGATCCCTCGCGGGCTCTCTCCTGAAGTGGGGCGGAGCCACGCCTACGTCGCGATGACGGGTGGTCGCGCGATGGCACCGGCCGTAGGCTCCCTCTCCGCATGAGCGACGTACCTGTGGTTCGGGTCATCCGATCCGGTGTGGAGGAATCCGTACACGTCGTGGATGTCGCCGTCGCCGCTGCATCCGGCCGGCTCATCGCCTTCGCCGGAGACCCGGACCGGCCGCTGTTCGCCCGCTCCTCGATGAAGCCGCTCCAGGCCTCCGTGTCGCTCTCGTTTGCGGCGGCCGCTTTCGAGGACCGAGAGGTAGCCGTCATGTGCGCCTCCCACAACGGAGAACCGGTCCACCTCGAGGCGGTGCGCTCGGTGCTCGCTCGTGCCGGCGTACCCGAAGCCGCGCTGCAGACCCCCGCGGTCCGCCCGATGGAGGACGAGGCCCGGGCCGCGGCACCCGAGCGGCTACCGATCAACTCGGACTGCTCGGGCAAGCACGCCGGGATGCTCGCCGCGGCCCACTCTAAGGGCTGGCCGTTGGAGAGCTACCGGACACCCCGGCATCCCCTGCAGCAGGCGATTCATGAGGCAGTCACGAAGGGCGGGAACGAACCTCCCTCCCACGTGGGCGTCGACGGTTGCGGCGTGCCGGTGCACAGACTGCCCCTTCGCGCGATGGCGACCATCTTCGCCCGGCTCGGCGAACCACAGACGCTCGGCTCCCTGGCGCCACACGCCGCGCGGGCCATTCGGGCGATGCGGGCCCAACCGTATCTGGTGGCCGGCCGTGGTCGCCTCGACACGGCCGTGATGCAGGCGACGGAGAACCTCGTCGTCAAGGGCGGCGCGGAGGGACTGTCCTGCGCCGCCGTGGTCGGCGGTTCGCTCGGGATCGCCGTGCGGGTGCGCGACGGATCCTCGCGGGCCACCGGGCCCGCCTTGCTTCGGACCCTGAAGCTGTTGGGGCTGCTCGCGCCCGGCGCACTGGAGACGCTCACGGCGCACAGGCGCCCGCCGGTCCTGGGTGGCGGCGAACCTGTTGGGGAGCTCGTCGCCGACTTCGCCCTCCGGGGCTGACTATCTTCGGGACCCCCAGCGCCGGGGGTTTAGCCATCGTGTCGTAAGGCGTTTGCAAGTGTATAAATCCCTGGTATCGTCGACACCGATGAACGTGTCGAAGGTCGGAGGCTTCATACGGGAACAGCGGACGAAGGCCCGTCTGTCCCTCCGGCACATCGCCGGTGCGGCCGGCGTCTCGATTCCCTACTTGTCGCAGGTGGAACGTGGGCTTCGACGGCCGAGCGCCGAGATACTCCAGGCAATCGCGAGAGCCCTCCGAATCTCCGCCGAGACCCTCTACGTTCAGGCGGGCATCCTCGAGGACCGGCCCGCGCCCGATGTCGTCGCCGCTCTGATGGCCGACGTCACCATCTCCGAGCGGCAGCGACACGCACTTATCCAGATCTACGAGGCGTTCCGCGCCGAGAGCCGTCGAGGGGACCTGCGCGTCGAAGCGGCCGAAGGCGGCAAGCCACCGCCTCGCCCGGCCGCCCCTGCACGCAAGCCCAGCAAGATCACACGAAAGGAGGCCTGATCATGGCCACGAACACGAGGAGCACAACGCGCAAGAAGGCGACCGCAACCGCGGCTCGGCCCTCCCGCCAGACGAGCAGCATGGCGAAGGCGGCCAATGTGGCGAAGGCGGTTCCGGCCGGGTCCGTGAAGTCGAAGGCTCCCGCTTCGAGCATGCCCGCTCCGAAGGGAGGCTACATCCGGCCATTCGTGTACGCGCCGATCGGCGCGGGCCAGCTTGTGATGGAGAAGGCCCGGGAGGTTCCGGACGTGGTCGGCCAAATGGCCTCCGATCCGCGGGGCAGGATGATCCGGATGTACAGAGATCTCACCGACCGGGGGGAGCGGATCGTGTCCGGCGTTCGGCGCTCGGCCCCGACCCGGCGTGCCGTAAACCAGGCGGGGTCCGCCCGCTCTCGGGTCAAGGCCGCGGTCACGAGCGTCGGCAGGGCCGTGGAGGCCACGGCCGCAGTGTCAAGGAACGCGGCGCGCAAGATCGGGTAGTTAGGAGCACTCGGGCCGAGTTCTCCCCAGGGCCGCGACGAGCGATCAGGGAACAACCCGCCTGCCCGGCGGGTTGTTCCCGTTACACGTGTCTCCCCGCGCGAATCGCCCGATGAAACAGCCCTTCGAGCAGACCGAGAAGTCTCGGGTGGCCATGATCAGCCTGCACACGTCACCCCGGGACCAGCCCGGCACCGGCGATTCGGGTGGGATGAACGTCTACATCCTGTCGGTCGCCGAACGGTTGGCCGAGCAGGGGATTGCGGTCGACGTCTTCACCCGCTGCCGAGGGGAAGGGGCTTCGCAGGTTGAGGATCTGGCGCCGGGAAGCCGCCTGATCCGCGTGCAGGCGGGACCCTGCGCGCCCGTGCCGAAGGAGGAGTTGCCCGGCCTTCTCCCAGACTTCCTCGGAGGGATCCTGACGCATGCCGCCGTCGATGACCCGCGCGACGCGAGAAATCACCCTCCCTACGACGTCATCCATAGCCACTACTGGCTGTCCGGTTGGGTTGGTGCTCGCGCGAAGGAGATCTGGGGCGTTCCGCACGTCACCTCCTTCCACACGCTCGGGAAGGTGAAGAACGGTGCGCTCGCCGAGGGCGACCGTCCCGAGCCGCCCCACCGCGTCGCCGGCGAGCAGGGGATCGTGCGGGCCGCCGACCGGATCCTCGCCCCCACGACCGCCGAGGCCACCAACCTTGTGAAGCTGTACGCCGCTGACCCGGGCCGGATCCGGATCGTTTCTCCCGGCGTCGACCGGAGGGTGTTCGCGCCGCAACCGAGGGACGAGGCAAAGGTCCGGCTCGGCATGGCGGGCGTCCGCCTGGTCCTCTTCGTCGGCCGGCTGCAGCCGCTGAAGGGTCCCGATGTCGCGATCGCCGCAATGGCGGAGGCGGTGCGCATGGCGCCCGAAGTGATGGGGGACGTGATCCTGGCCGTCGTGGGCGGCCCAAGCGGCGCGGCCACGGGGCTCGCGGAGATCGCCCGGCTCGAACGATTCGCCCGGAGGCAAGGCATTGCGGAGCGCGTCTCGTTCTTTCCGGCTCAGCCGCACGCTCGTCTGGCCGACTTCTACTCGGCGGCCGAGATGGTGCTCATGCCCTCTCGCTCCGAGTCCTTCGGCCTGGTCGCCCTCGAAGCCCACTCCTGCGGGACGCCGGTGATCGGAGCCTCGGTGGCGGGGCTGCGGGCCATCGTCGCTAATGGCGAGACGGGCTACCTGCTGGAAGCGCGCGAGCCCACCGCCTATGCTCGACGGATCGTGACCCTCCTCGCGGACCGGGCTCTGGCCGAAAGGATGGGACGCGCCGCGGCCGTTCGCGCGGGGGGTTTCTCGTGGGACGCCACAAGCCGGGAGATCCATGCGATCTACGGTGAGGTCGCCTCGGGCCGGGCCGCATGATCGCCGCATGATCCGGGGCGACAAGGTCCTTCTGCGACCAATTGAGGAGACCGACTACCCGCTGCTTCACCGCTGGATGAACCATCCCGAAGTTTGGCACTACATGGACTACGAGCGTCCGTTCTCGATGGAGGACATCAAGGAGGACGTCGAGCTCGCGAGGCGAGAGGGCGAGCCGTTCATCATCTGCGTGGGAGACCGGCCCGTGGGGCGGATCGGCCTCAACCGGTTTCGGGGGAGGGATCGCACCTGCGGGATCTACATGTTCATCGGCGAGCCGGCGTTCTGGGGGCAGGGGTTCGCCCGCGACGCGGTCCTGGCGCTTCTCTCGTACGCGTTCGAGCGCATGGACCTGCATCAGGTCGAGCTGTGGGCGCTGGGTGACAACGATCGCGCGGTCGCGATGTATCGCCGCTGCGGGTTCGTCGAGGAGGCTCGGCTTCGAGAACGATCGTTCAACCAGGGGGGCTGGGTCGATCACATCGTGATGAGCGTGAATCGCGAAGAGTTCCTAAAGGCCCGCGCCTCCTCGCGCGATGCGAATCGCGAGCCGGATCGGGGGGATCGGACCAGCCGATGAGCGACCTGGCGGCGCGGATCCGGGCACACCTGGAGCGGGAGGCGGCCGAGGGAAGGCTAACCGTGCTGGCAGCTTCGGAACGGGCCTGGGACCTCATGGTTCCGTCCTATTGGAAGGAGTCGATCTCGGCTTCGCTCACCCTTTTCGAACGTTCGCTGCGGGCGGAGTCGTTCTTCATGCGTGCTCCCGAGGAGAACGCCGGCCCCGCGTACCGACTGCTGCTCCAGCGGAACGGGTCGAGCCGCCTCTGGCGCTTTGCCGCGAACGAGGCGGGCGACACGATGCTACTAGCCGACGTGCTAACGGGATGCGTGACCGAGGATCTGCTCGACCAGCTCCTGGGTGGGCTGGTCAGCCTCACGGACGAGACCTACCGGCCGTTCTTCACCTTGGCATATGAGACCGCGCTTGCCGAGCAGGTGGCGAAGGGCGGCCCCGGACTCGACCAGCCCCCGCCGTGGGCCAGGGACGTCGATTCGCCGCGCTGAGCCGTGGCTCGGCGGGATCGCGGATCTTGTCACTCTGAAATGCCGGCTCCTGGTAGGCCGCTGACCAGCGAGAACACGGGTTCACCTGGGATTTTGGCGCCTTGACTGGTGCGGGGCCGCCCGTAGAATCCGGCTTGCTCCGAGGAGCCGAAGCGGTCGAATCAGGGAACCGAATGGGGCCCCCTGGGAAAGCCGTAAGGCCAACTGGGCGCACCTGCTCGACGGTCGGGGAAGGCCAACCCGGCCATACGGGCGGGGAGGCTCGGGAGGCCCCAAAGCCCAACGAAAGGGGTTACCACCAGGAGACCGAGACGGTGGCGTAGGTTTCTCGGAGCACCAGGCCCAAGGGGCCAACGGTGGTTATCGGCTTCGGCCGGTGACGAGCCCACGGTCCCTTGGGCCTTTCTTGTCGTTCAGGCTCTCGAAAGCGGCTGCGCAACTGCCTCCTATACTGCGCACGTGGCCAAGTCCTGGATCCTTTAGTGAGCACGCTCCTTCGAGGAACCATCCTTTGGACGACGGAGTTGCCGCTCGTGCGTCGGCTGGCCACCCAGCACCGGCTGGCCCGAAGGGTGGCGGACCGTTTCGTCGCGGGAGACTCGCTCGAGGCCGGAATGGAAGCCGCCGGAAAGCTCGACCGCGCCGGCGTGGCGGCCATGCTCGACTATCTGGGCGAGAGCGTCTCCTCTCCGTCCGCGGCCGCGGCGGCGGCCGACCATTACATCCTGGCGCTCAAGAGGATCCGCGAATCCCCGCACATCGACTGCAACACGTCCGTGAAGCTCACGCAGCTGGGCCTGGAC
>JACDCJ010000164.1 GCA_013817655.1 Actinosomnolentus pattersoniae (SeqCode) | reverse complement strand
CCCCCAGGAACCCCGAGCGCTTCGCCTCCGACCTCGCCGATCGCCTGAACGACGTCCTCCGGGAGCCCCACAGGGCGGCTGGGTTCGGACGCAACGGGCGGCGGCGCGTGCTCGAGCGATTCACCTGGGCAGCCGTGGCATCGCGCACCCTCTCGCTGTACCGCCGCCTGGCCTGACGCCGTGCCCATCCGACCCGACGCGGCGATGGACACGGACGGCAGGCGACGCGCCGTCATCGAAGGGGTCCGGCCGGAGATCGACGGCGGGCGCTTCCCCATCAAGCGGACCATCGGCGAGACGGTGATCGTCGAAGCCGACGCCTTCGCCGACGGCCACGACCTTCTCTCCTGCGTGCTCCTGTTCCGCCCCGAGGGCGTACGGGCATGGAGCGACTCGCCGATGTCGTCGCTCGGCAACGACCGCTGGCGCGGTTCGTTCACCGTGACCGATCTGGGCCGCTACCGCTACACCGTCCGGGCATGGATCGACCGGTTCGCGACGTGGCGCCGGGACCTCGAGAAGAGGGTCGAGGCGGGGCAGGACGTCGCGTCCGATCTGCTCATCGGGGGGGAAATGGCAGAGCGGGCGGCCCGGCGCGCGACGGGCGAGGCGGCGCGGAGGCTCCGAGCCTGGGCGAGGGTCATGCGCGCGGCCCCCGGATCCGACGACTCCCGCGTCGCGGCCCTCGACACCGAGCTCGTCGCGCTCATGCGTGCACACGCGGACCGCTCCTTCGCCGTGCGCTACGGGAAGGAGCTGACGGTGGTGGTCGATCGAGAACGTGCCCGCTTCGGGGCGTGGTACGAACTGTTCCCTCGCTCAACCGCCCAGCAGCCCGGCCGGCACGGCACGCTTGCGGACTGCGCCGACCGGCTTGCCTACGTAGAGGGAATGGGATTCGACGTGGTGTACCTCCCACCCATCCATCCGATCGGGACCTCGTTTCGAAAGGGGAAGAACAACGCGACCGTGGCCGAGCCCGGTGAGCCCGGAAGTCCCTGGGCCATCGGCTCCCCGTCCGGCGGCCACACGGCCATCCATCCGGACCTCGGGACCGTCGCGGACTTCGAGAAGTTCGTGCGCCGGGCGGATGAGCTCGGCATGGAGGTCGCGCTCGACCTCGCCTATCAGTGCTCCCCAGACCACCCGTGGGTGAAGGAGCATCCGCAGTGGTTCCGCCATCGGCCCGACGGCACAATCCAGTACGCGGAGAACCCTCCGAAGAGGTACCAGGACATCTACCCGCTCGACTTCGAAACCCGGGACTGGCGCTCGCTGTGGCGGGCACTCCGCGACGTCGTCCTGTTCTGGATCAATCGGGGGGTCCGATGCTTCCGGGTGGACAACCCGCACACGAAGGCGTTCGCGTTCTGGGAATGGCTGATCTCGGCCGTGAAGGATGAACACCCGGACGTCATCTTCCTATCCGAGGCGTTCACCCGCCCCAAGGTCATGTACCGCCTGGCGAAGCTCGGGTTCACCCAGTCCTACACCTATTTCACGTGGAGGACCGCCAAGTGGGAGCTCGTCCAGTACTTCACCGAGCTGACACAGACCGAGGTCCGCGAGTACTTCCGGGCCAATCTCTGGCCGAACACGCCGGACATCCTTCCCGAGCACCTTCAGATGGGCGGCCATCCCGCGTTCGTCGCCAGGCTCGTCCTCGCCGCGACGCTAGGAGCCAGCTACGGGATCTACGGGCCGGCGTTCGAGCACATGGAGGCCGCCCCCGCCGCCTTGGGCCGGGAGGAGTATCTCGACTCGGAGAAGTACGAGCTGCGGTGGTGGGATCCCGCGAGGGCAGACAGCCTGAGCGAGCTGATAGGGCGCGTCAACGAGATCCGCCGCGAGAACCCCGCCTTGCAGAGCGACAGAAGCCTTCGGTTCCACGCGATCGACAACGACGCCCTTGTCGCCTACAGCAAGGCCACCGAGGACCGTTCCAACGTGGTCGTCATGGTGGTCAACCTCGATCCTCACCACGTCCACGGCGGGTGGCTGGAGCTGCCCCTGGAGGACCTCGGGATCGATCCCGGGCAGTCGTTCCAGGTTCACGATCTCCTGACGGACTCGCGCTACCTGTGGGCCGGCCCCCGAAACTACGTCGAGCTGAATCCCCAAGTCGTCCCCGCGCACATCCTTCGAGTGCGGCACCGGGTGTCCACCGAACGGGACTTCGAATACTTCCTGTGATGAGGCACACGAAGGCCGCGTCCACCGAACCGCGAACCGCCGGTCGAGAACCCCCGAGACGGGCCTCGGACGCGCTCTGGTACAAGGACGCCGTCATCTACGAGTTGCACGTACGTGCCTTCAACGACAGCAACGGGGACGGGATCGGCGATTTCCGAGGGCTCGTCCAGAGGCTCGACTACCTTGCCGATCTGGGAGTCACCGCCATCTGGCTTCTGCCCTTCTATCCCTCGCCGCTGAAAGACGACGGTTACGACATCGCGTCATACAAGAGCATCAACCCCGATTACGGAACGCTCCGGGACTTCAAGCAGTTCCTCCGAGCGGCCAATCGGGCAGGGCTCCGCGTGATCACCGAGCTCGTGGTGAATCACACCTCGGACCAGCACGAGTGGTTCCAGCGCGCCCGGCGCGCGGCGTCCGGCTCCTCGTCCCGGGACTACTACGTCTGGAGCGACAGCCCCGACCGGTACCCGGAAGCCCGAATCATCTTCAAGGACTTCGAGGGCTCGAACTGGGCATGGGACTCGGTCGCCAACCAGTACTACTGGCATCGCTTCTATTCCCACCAGCCCGACCTGAACTTCGAAAACCCCGACGTGCGCCGGGCCCTCGTGAACGTCATGGATTTCTGGCTGGACATGGGCGTCGACGGCCTCCGGCTGGACGCGGTCCCCTACCTGTTCGAGCGGCAGGGAACGAACTGCGAGAACCTTCCCGAAACGTTCGCGTACTTGCGCGAGCTGCGACGTCACGTCGACGCGCGTTACCCGGATCGCATGCTGCTCGCGGAGGCGAACCAGTGGCCCGAGGACGCCGCGGCGTACTTCGGTGCGGGCGACCGGTGCCACATGGCGTTCCACTTCCCGCTGATGCCGCGGATGTTCATGGCGATCCAGATGGAGGACCGCTTCCCCGTAATCGACATCCTCGCCCAGACCCCCCAGATCCCGGAGGCCTCGCAGTGGGCGCTGTTTCTGCGCAACCATGACGAGCTCACCCTCGAGATGGTCACGGACGAAGAACGGGACTACATGTATCGCGTCTATGCCCGGGACCCGCGTGCCCGGCTCAACCTGGGGATCCGCCACCGCCTCGCGCCCCTGCTCGGCAACAACCGCAGAGTGATCGAGATGATGAATGGACTGCTCTTCTCGCTCCCCGGAACCCCCGTCATCTACTACGGCGACGAGATCGGAATGGGTGACAACATCTACCTCGGCGACCGCAACGGCGTGCGAACGCCGATGCAATGGAGCGCCGACCGAAACGCGGGCTTCTCGAGGGCCAACCCCCAACAGCTGTACCTGCCGATAATCATCGATCCCGAGTACTCGGCGGCCGCGATCAACGTGGAGGCGCAGCAGGGGAACCCGCATTCCCTGCTCTGGTGGATGAAGCGGCTGATCGCCCTTCGCAAGCGCTACCGAGCGTTCGGCCGCGGGTCCCTCGAGTTCCTGTTCCCGGAGAACCGGAAGGTGCTCGCCTTCCTCCGGCGCTACCGGGACGAGCTCATCCTCGTGATCGCGAACCTGTCGCGGTTCGTCCAGTACGTGGAGCTCGACCTCTCCGCCCACCGCGGCATGCGACCGGTCGAGCTGTTCGGGCAGACGGAGTTTCCGGAGGTGGGGGACCTCCCGTACTTCCTGACGCTCGGGCCGCACGCCTTCTACTGGTTCTCACTCGAGTCCCAGCGCGCCGCGCTGTTCAGCCCGGGGGAGGCCGGCCTTCCAACCGTGGAGGTGGACGGACCCTGGACCCGCGTCCTCGAGCCGCGGAACCGGGCGCCGCTCGAGGCGCTTCTCCCGAATCACCTCCGGTCCCGACGCTGGTTCGGCGGCAAGGCCCGGCGGATCAAGGCCTGCGAGATCATCGAGGTCATCGCCGTGCCGGGGGAAGGCGCCCCGGCTGGGATCGTATCCGAGGGACCGCCCGCCGCCGGATACCTCGTCCTCGTGCGGGTCGATTACGTCGAGGGTGACCCCGACGTCTACGCGCTGCCGTTGGCGGCGACGCCGGCGGACCGCACCGCGGACCTCAATCCGCGGCTGCCGGTCGTGGCCAGGCTGCTCACCGAGTCCGGGGAACAGTTCCTCTTCGACGGCGTATG
The DNA here is from genome assembly GCA_013817655.1 of Actinosomnolentus pattersoniae (SeqCode). Classification (GTDB taxonomy): domain Bacteria; phylum Actinomycetota; class UBA4738; order UBA4738; family UBA4738; genus JACDCJ01. Next base: position 94 of record JACDCJ010000164.1, on the reverse strand, counting down.
GGATCCGGCTTTCTGCTCGGGACTGCTCGATGTGCTGGCTCGCCGGCGCCGGCTGAAGGGTAGGGCCGGATACATCCAGGCCTGGTCATCGCCG
>JACDCJ010000163.1 GCA_013817655.1 Actinosomnolentus pattersoniae (SeqCode) | reverse complement strand
CCATCGCCCTCGCGGCCCTCGACGGAGGGCGTCTGGGGATCGCGGCCTGCTCGGTGGGCCTCTCCCAGGCGGCGTTCGACGCGGCGGTGAAGTTCGCGAAGGAGAGATCGCAGTTCGGGCGACCCGTCATCGACTTTCAGGGCCTACAGTTCATGCTGGCCGAGATGGCGACCCAGATCGAGGCGGCCCGTCGCCTGTACCGGGAGGCCGCGCGGCTCCGCGACGAGGGCGGCGACTTCTCCATCGCGGCGTCAATGGCCAAGCTCTTCGCCTCCGACGTGGCCATGCGCGTTACGACCGACGCCGTTCAGATCCACGGCGGATACGGCTACATGCAGGAGTATCCGGTCGAGCGCTACATGCGCGAGGCGAAGGCCCTGCAGATCGTCGAGGGGACGAACCAGGTCCAGCGCATGGTCATCGGCAGAGAGATCGCTGGTTCCTCGTGACCGTGTAAGCGATCCGGCGGTCGAGGCGCTGGATCCGTGAGGAGCGGTTCAGCCCGGCGAGGGGCACGCCGCCCAGAGGCCGATGCCGGCGGCGCGGGCATCCTCCTCGGCTCTATCGAACGCCGCGGCCATCGTGGTGTTCGGAGGCACCTCCAGGGCCGTGGCATAACCCTCTCGAAGCAACGTCAGGTTGAAGAGCTCGCCTTCGATGTACACGTAGGCGAGGAGCCTGTCGTACCGGTCTCGCCGCTCACGGTCATAGATGAGCCTGACGGAGTGCCCCTCCAGCCTTTCCTTCGCGAAAGCTCCGGCTTCCGACCCGAAGCACTCGCCCCGCCCACCGTATGAGGCGACCTCCGGCGTGTCCACGCCGATGAGCCGGATCCGCTCCTCCCGGCCGCCGACGATCGCCCGGAACGTGTCGCCGTCGACGACACCGACGACTCGAACCGTCCCCTCTGCGGGGCCGGCGTTCGCACAACCGGCCAGGGTGAGGCCCAGGACGAGGACCACCGTGAGGTGGTGGCGGCGACGCACTCACCGCACATTAGTGCCCGGTTCGGACGCCACTCCGGCGCAATGATCACTCCACCCGCGCGCCGGCCGCGATCATCTCCTCGATGGCTCGTTCACCGTCGCCCGGCTGTAGGTCCACCGCGCGGATTCCGTCGCCCAGGACGACGACCTCGAAGCCGAGCCGCTTGGCGTCCAGCGCGGTCTCCTTCACGCAGTAGTCGGTTGCGATGCCGACCAGGACGACCCGCCGGACTCCTCCGTCACGCAGGAGTGGCTCCAGGCGCGTCGCTGCCTTCTCGCCGCTCACCGGATCCCGGACGGAGAAGCCCGAATATCCATCCTCCCCACCCGAGCCCTTCTTCACGATCTCGCCCTCTGCCTGTAGCGCCGGATGAATGGCCGCGCCCCAAGACTCTTGGACGCAGTGGACGGGCCAGACGCCGCCATCCTTCTGGAAGTGAGGCGTGCTCGGCGGATGCCAGTCCTGCGTGTAGACCACCATCGCCTTGCGGGCCCGGGCCCCCTCGATCTGCCCATTCACGAACGAGACGATCTCTTCCCCGCCCCGGACGTAGAGGCTCCCGCGGGGGTCCGCGAAGTCGTTCTGCATGTCGGTGACGATCAACGCGGCCCACTCGTCATAGCCCATTTCGGGTTCTCGACTCAGCCAGGGGAGAGCGGGCGGTGCTCGAAGGCCGTCGACAGGACGATGGTGGTCCGCGTCTGCACCTCGGCCTTGTCGCGGAGGCGTCGCAGGAAGTCCTCCATGTCGGAGGTGCTCCTCGTCCGAACCTTGAGGATGTAGTTCTCGGCCCCCGCCACCGAGTGGCAGTCGAGGACTTCGGGGAACTCGAGCACGCGGGCGGGCAGATCGTCCGGCTGTCTCGGGTCCAGTGGCGTCACGGACACAAGCGCGGTCACGAACAGCCCGACCGCCTCCGGATCGACGTCGGCATGGTATCCACGCAGCACCTTGGCCGCCTCCAGCTTCCGGACGCGCTCGTGGACGCTCGATGGGGCGAGGCCCACCCGTTCACCGATGTCGGCGTAGGTGGCCCGGGCGTCCCGCTGAAGGGCAGCGAGGATTCGGATGTCTCGATCATCAAGCATTGCCGAAATTGTAGGCTACGAAGGAGGTGGCTGCCCGAATCCTGTTCGGCGCTGACTCGAATTGCCGAAAGAAGCGCCCGCCGGTACGCTGAAGGCCGATATTCTGAGGGGAAAGGGGTGTGAGGGTGGAGCTTTCCCAGACCGCGGTGGAGACCGTTCCCGTCGGCCACCCTCGCAACAGCGACCGGCCGGGCCACCGGGAGGCTCGCGCGCACGCCGCTGAGCAGCCGTTCCGCTACCCCCTGGAGCGAGAGTTCGTGGAGCCCGACTGGCGCCGACTCCCCGGCTATCGGGACGTCGGTGCCGAGCAGTGGGAGAGCGCCCAGTGGCAGCGATCCCGCACGGTGAAGAACCTGCGGGAGCTCAAGGATGCGCTCGGCTCCCATCTCTCCGACGAGCTCGCGCGCGACATCGAGCGGGATATGGCCGAGCGCGCCACGATGTCAATGCTGCTGCCACCGCAGATGGTGAACACGATGAACGAGCAGGACCTCTACGCCGATCCCGTGCGGCGGTACATGCTTCCGGCGTTCTCGGATCGGGCGATCGAATGGGCCAGCCACCCGTACTCGACGCGGGACAGCCTGCACGAGGCCGACATGTGGGCCGTCGAGGGATTGACGCACCGGTACCCGACGAAGGTCCTCGCCGAGCTGCTTCCGACGTGTCCGCAATACTGCGGACACTGCACCCGCATGGACCTGGTCGGGAACAGCACCCCCCAGGTAGCGAAGTACAAGTTCGAGATCAAGCAGCCGGACCGGCACCGCCTCATGCTCGAGTACCTCGCGGCCACCCCGTCCGTCCGCGACGTTGTGGTGTCCGGCGGGGACATCGCCAACCTGCCGATCAAGCGGCTGGAGGAGTTCGTCTCGGCCCTGATGGATCTTCCGAACATCCGCGACATCAGGCTCGCAACGAAGGGACTGATGGGGATCCCGCAGCATTTCCTGCAGAAGGACGTGCTCGAGGGGATGGAGCGGCTGGGGCGGAAGGCCGTGCGCCGGGGAGTCGACATCAGCATCCACACGCACGTCAACCACGGGAACCAGCTGACCCCGCTCGTCGCCAAGGCCGTGGAGCACTTCTTCGAGTTCGGCTTCCGGGAGGTCCGGAATCAGGGCGTGTTGCTGCGAGGAGTCAACACGACGCCGAAGGACCTGCTGGACCTTTGCTTCACGCTGCTCGATTCGGCGAAGATCATGCCGTACTACTTCTACATGTGCGACATGATCCCCAACGCCGAGCACTGGCGGACGGCGGTCTGGGAGGCACAGGAGCTCCAGCACGCGATCATGGGGTACCTGCCCGGTTTCGCCACCCCCCGCATCGTGTGCGACGTCCCCTTCGTCGGAAAGCGTTGGGTCCATCAGCTCGAGGACTACGACCGCGAGAGGGGCATCTCCTACTGGACAAAGAACTACCGGACGGGCATCGAGTACGACGATCCCGAGGCGCTTTCCCGTCGCCATCCCTACTACGACCCGATCTACACGCTACCCGAGCCGGGCCAGCGCTGGTGGCGCGAACACGTCCACGAGAGGACCCGGCAGCCGGTCCGGTTCTCCTGAGTTACCGATGAGGCGCGAACGCTTCGAGTTCGGCACGAAGGGCCGGCTCGTTACCGACGTCACGGAGCAGGTCGAGGCCTTCGCTCGCGAAGCGGGCGGCGACGGGCTGCTCCAAGTGTTCCTTCCTCACGCGACGTGCGGCCTGGCGTTGATGGAGACCGGATCCGGCTCGGAGGAGGACCTCGTCGAGCTCGTGGAACGAGTGCTCCCACGCGACGACCGGTACCGCCACCGCCACGGGTCCACGGGACACGGCGGCGACCACCTGCTCCCGGCCATCCTGAGCCCCTCGCTGACCCTGCCGGTCGAAGAGGGCCGGCTAGCCCTCGGGACCTGGCAGAGCGTGGTGATCGTGGACCCCAACCGCGAGAACAACCGTCGGACGCTGGTCCTCTCCCTGCTACCCGGCTGAACCGCTGTCCTCGTCCGATGTCGCGGCGCGTCACACGCGAAAGAGCACCTCGTCCAGCCCCCTCTTCTCCAACGACGGAACGGTGGCGTCCGGCGCCGGCCAGCCGACGGGCAGGACGACGAACGGCTTCTCGCCCGGTGGACGGTCGAGGATTGCGTTCAGGAACCGCATGGGACTGGGTGTGTGGGTTAGAGTCCCGAGCCCCGACTGGTGGAGCGAGGCGATAAGCAGCCCGATCGCGATGCCCACCGATTCCTTGAGGTAGTACGGCTTTTCTCCATGCGGGCCGCGATGGACCTCGAAGACGACGATTACGTAGGGGGCGATCTCCAGGAAGGGCTTGCGCCAGTCCGTTC
>JACDCJ010000022.1 GCA_013817655.1 Actinosomnolentus pattersoniae (SeqCode) | reverse complement strand
CTCTCATGACCGGCAGCATATCCAGGGTGCGAGGAACCGGGAAGAGGGCCGGAAGCGGTAGGGTCGAAGGACCGTGGGCGCCGATCCCTTCCCCACCGTACCGGCGGGCTGGCTGCTCGAACAGCTATTCGTCGCCGACCCCGTCCACCCGCCGACTTCCGGAGGCGGGGCGATGCGGCCGGTTCGGCAGACGGATGCGGTCAGCGCGCGTCCGTATCGGCTCGCGTGGAGCCGGGAGGCCGACGGCCTCCGGCACGAGATCTTCGAACAGAAGCTTCCGAGCCGGATCGGTTTCGCCACGTCGGGCCACACGGGCGCCTCCCGCTCCTGGATACGGGACAGGGAGCAGCTGAGGGCCGAAGTGGACCTGCTGAGGACCATCCTGAGGACGGACTCGGTGGACGCGGTGATCACCTTCGCGCCCGCCCACCACCTGTACGGGTTCCTCCTCTCTTTCGTGCTGCCGATGCTGGAGGGGATCGACGTTCGATTCTGGCCGATGACGCTGCAGCATCCCGTGCGGTTCGAGAACGTCTCCCGGCCCCTGTTCGTAACCGTCCCGTCGGCGTTGATGCGACTGAACCGTCAGGCCCGTGGCCTCGCCTCCTACGAGTCCGTCACCGTCGTCCACAGCACCGCCGTCCTGCCCGCCGCGGGCCGGTCCCTGATGGCGAAGCGCGTCACCGACCTGCGCCTGGTAGAGCTCTTCGGCTCCACCGAGACCGGCCTCGTCGCCTCGCGCGCGAATTCCGGGAGCGACGCCGACCCATGGGACCTCGCTCCCGACGTCGACGTCGTGCGTCCGGCGATGGGCCAGGAGGGTGGCCTTCGCCTCCGGGGCCCGCGGCTCGCCTTCGACGAGGGCGGCGTTCGGCTCGACGAGTGGGATATGGACGACTCGGTCCGCCTCCTCGACGACCGGCGGTTCGTGTTCGAGGGCCGCGACTCGCTTCTGGTGAAGGTGAACGGCCGGCGCGTCTACCTCGACAGAGTGGAGGACCTGCTCCGAGCCGTCATTCCCTGCAAGGACCTCGCCTGCATCCCGGCGAGGGACCGGCTGCGCGGTGAGGGCTTCGACCTTCTGATCGTGCCCCGCCCGGACCGGCCGTTGTCGGTCGCGGACGCGCGAAGGCTCTGCCGCCCGCGGCTCCGAGGCATCGGCCAGCCCCGGATGGTCTCGCTGGTCCAGGGCATTCCCAGGACCGCGACGGGAAAGCTTCGTCTCGGCGCCCTCTCCGGGGACTAACGCCGGAGCTTGGCTTCCACGAGCTCGGCGACCGCGGCCACGCTCGAGAAGTGGTCCTCTGTCATCTCCTCGTCGCGGAAGACGACGCCGAACCGCTCCTCGATGAACAGGATCAGGTGTTCGAAGTCGAGGGAGTCGAGAGCGCGGTCTCGGAGTGGATCGCCCGGGGCGGCGGCGTCATCCAGGAGTTCCCGTCCGATGAACCGGCGGATCTCTCTGCTCACCTTGCCCACCGCCGGCCTCCTCGAGCCCCCTGCCCGCCTCCGCCACGATCCTGGTCACGGTCTCGCGCTGCGCGTGGAGCGTTCGATGCCCGTGCAGGTCCGTCTTCGGCACGAGGTCGATCGACAGCTCGCCCCCGGACCGATGGACCATCGCCCGCAGCCGGATCATATCTCCGAGCGACCCGTCGAGCTCCCCCGCGATGGCGACCGTCCCAGCCTTCCTGGCCGCCGCGGCGATGGCCCCGCACACGCGCCGGTCCAGGGCGGGACGGGGGGTGCGGGGCAGGGCACCGCCCATGAGACGGCGGACCCGGACGCCCACGGTCCTCGAGGGGATCTTTCGGAGGTGGGGGGTCACGAGGATCAGTCGGGACAGACGCGGCTCCTCCCGCGCCACCCTCGCGGCGAGGTTCGCTCCGTAGCAGGCGCCCACCAGCTGAAGGTCGAGCTCGCGGGTCCGGTCCCGGAACCAGCGGACGGCCTCGAGGACGACCTCCTCGGTCCGGCGCCCCCTCCGTACGCCGGCGCTGTCGCCGGAGCCCGGATAGTCGATGCGCAGGACGACGAGGCCGAGGTCCGACAGAGCCCAGGCCGTGCGAGACCACAGCCGGTTCACGCCGAAGCGGCGGCCGCCGATGCCCTCGAGGATGACGGCGGCGCCCCGGCGGTGGCCTTCGGGCTCGGTCACGTTCGCCCCCACCGGTCCGTCGGGCGTGGGTAGCAGGACGGGATGGTCGCTCATCGAGCGGCCTCGACCGGCCCCGCGAGCGCCGAGATCACCGCCTCGACGAACGGGGCTCGCTGCCGGGCTGACGGCCTGGGACGCCACGCTCGCGGAACCGTGATCGTCTCGGCGGAGGCCGGCATCGACGGGGGATCCCGCCGCGCGGCCCGGACGACGAGCACTCTCCCGGGGAAACGCCTCACCGCTCCACCCACGTCGACCTCGCTCGCGCTGGCGACGGTCGAGGCGGGGAGCGGGAATCCGAAGACGGCCTCCTCCGTCCCGTGGCCCAGGGCTCCCCGACGACCGGCCCGCCGGACCTCCTCGAAGTAGGCCGCAGGATCGAGGGCGGGCTCGATCAGGACCACGAGCTCGCACGAGAGCTCCTCCGCGGCCACCATGGCGACGGAGGCCCCGAGCCTGATGCCGCAGAGCTGCCATCGGTGCTGGGGTAGCCGCCCGCCCGCATCCCGCGCGGCGTCCTTCGCTGCCTGTGCGAGCCGCTCCAGTGTCAGGCCCGCGGGATCACCGGTGCTGTCGCCGTGAGCCGGTGGGTGGTAGACGAGCCCGGCGCCCCCGGCGGACGCGAGGCCCCGAGCCACGTCGTGGCACAGGTCCTGCAGGTGCGCCATCTCCGATCCCCACGACGGGCACATGACGAGCCCCGTCGAGAGCCTTGGGCGAGGGCTAGCGTACGCCGACGCGTAGAGCCGGTCGTCCCCGGACCTGAAGTAATACACCTCACGGACGAGGTCGTTGCCGGTCCATCTCTGGAAGGCGTCCCACTCATGCGGACTATGGGATTCGGCGGGTTCGCCGGACCCGACCAACGCTTCAGGCCGACCACCGGCGCAGCCCCACGACCGCGTTGTGGCCTCCGAACCCGAAGGCGTTCGAAAGGGCGAAGCGGACGTCGACACGGCGGCTCTCGTTGGGGACGTAGTCCAGGTCACAGTCCTCGTCGGGCGTCTCGTAGTTCGTGGTGGGAGGGACCACGCCCTCGGCCACGGCGAGCGCGGCGATGCCAGCCTCGATCGCGCCCGCGGCTCCGAGCATGTGTCCCGTCATCGACTTCGTCGAGGAGACGGGCGTCCGATACGCGTGGTCCCCGAGCGCCTTCTTGATCGCCTTGGTCTCGGCGGCGTCGTTCAGCGGTGTGGAGGTCCCGTGCGCGTTGACGTAGTCGACCGCCTCGGGCGGCTCGCCGGCTTCCGCCAGGCACGCCTGCAACGCCTGAATGGCGCCAAGGCCCTCGGGCTCCGGTGCGGTGATGTGGTGGGCGTCGGCGGAAGCGCCGTAGCCCGCCACCTCCGCGTAGATCCTGACTCCCCGCGCGACCGCGCGTTCCGCTTCCTCGAGCACGAGCGCCCCGGCCCCCTCGGAGAGGACGAAGCCGTTTCGGGCCTTGTCGAACGGCCGGCTCGCGCGCTCCGGGTCGGGGTTGCGGGTGAGCGCCTGCATCTGCGCGAAGCCGGCGATCGTCAGGGGCAGCACGGAGGCCTCGGTCCCACCCGCGATGCATGCGTCGGCCAGGCCGTACTTGATGAGCCGGAACGCCTCGCCGACCGCGTGTGACCCGGCCGCGCAGGCGGTCGTGATGCAGGTGTTCGGGCCGGTGAAGCCGAAGGCCATCGCCACCTGTCCCGCCGCCGCGTTCGGCATGAGCATGGGCACCATGAATGGGCTCACCCGATCCGGGCCCTTCTCCATGAGCACCCGGTGCTGTTTAAGGAGGCTCTCCAGCCCTCCGATGCCGGTCGAGATGATCACCCCGGTCCGCGCGGGGTCCACGGAGGGTTCCCCCGCATCCCGCCAGGCCAACCGGGAGGCGGCGACCGCGAAGTGGACGGCGCGGTCGGTCCGCTTGACCTCCTTTGGGGTGAGCCAGTCCTCCGGACTGAACTCCAGCACCTCCCCCGCGATCCTCACGGGGAGATCGGAGGTGTCGAAGCGCTGGATCCGGTTGATGCCGGACGTGCCCTCGAGCAGCGCCCTCCAGAACCGCTCGACCCCCGTGCCGACCGGGCTCACCGGGCCGATCCCGGTGACGACGACTCGTCTCATGCCTGCGTGGACGGCTCCAGCTTCGAAGCGACGAGCTGCGCAGCCTGTCCGACCGTCCGCACTCCCTCCATCTCCTCCTCTGGGATGCTCACGCCGAACTCCTCCTCCAGCGCGAGCACGGCCTCGACCAGGTCGAGCGAGTCGGCGTCGAGGTCCTCCTGGAAGCGCGCCTCCGGCGTTACCTTCTCCTCTGGGACGGAAAGGTTCTCCGCGAGGATCTTGCTGACTCGCTCCTGGATCTCGGTTATCTCCATTCCGGATGCCTCCTCTTCCGCGTCGGGCTCGATGTCGCCGTCCACCGGGGCGGCGAAACCCGTTCAGCCTCTCAGGCCGTGAGGCCCCCGTCCACCGAGAGGATCGCGCCCGTCACATAGGACGCCTCGGGTCCGGCCAGAAAGGCGATCACCCCGGCGATCTCCTCCGGCGTGCCGAAGCGACCCGCCGGCGTCATCTCGATGTAGCGCTGGCGCAGCTCGTCTCCCGCGACGGCCGTGATCTTCGACTCGACGAATCCCGGGCACACGGCGTTGACGGTGATCCCGCGAATCGCCACCTCCCGAGCCATAGATCGAGTCATGCCCACCAGACCGGCCTTCGATGCGGAGTAGGCGCTCTGTCCAGAGTTCCCCCGAAGCGCCGCGGCCGACGCGATGTTCACGATCCGGCCCCACCGCGCCTTCAGCATTCCTCGCAGCGCGCGCCGCGAGCAGAGGAACGCTCCCCGCAGGTTCGTGTTGACGGTTGCGTCCCACGCCTCGGTCGGGTAGCGAACGGCCAGCCCGTCCTTGCTCAGCCCCGCGTTGTTGACGAGCACGCGAACCGTGCCGAGCTCCGATTCGATTCGCGTGAATGCGCCCTCGATGGATTTCTCCTCGGTAACGTCGATGGAGATCGGCAGGGCCCTCCCGCCGTCGGCGCTCGCCTTGGCGGCCACCTCCTCGGCCCCTTCGGGGTCCGAGCGGTACCCCACGGCCACCGCGAGGCCGGACCGGGCGAGGGCGAGCGCCGTCGCACGGCCGATCGCCCTGGACGCCCCGGTCACCAGCGCGACGCTGGCCCGCCGGTCAGACACCGGGGGTCCCCGGCGGGGGCGCGGTCCACCGGATAAGGTTCGCCCCCCATGAGAGCCCGGCTCCAAACGCCACGGTCAGCACGAGGTCGTTCGGGCTCAGCCGCCCGGCACGCCACGCCCTGTCCATGGCGATGGGGATGGACGCGGCGGAGGTGTTGCCCACCTCGGCGATGTCGATCACGACCTGTCCCGGTTCGAGCCCGAGACGCTTGCCGAGGGCGGTCAGGATCCTGGCGTTTGCCTGGTGCCCGATGACGGCTCGGAGGTCCGCCGGCCCGATGCCGGCCTTCTGGAGCACGGCGGTGGCCGCGTCGGCCATTGCGACGACCGCCTGCCGGAACACCGACTGGCCGTCGAGCATCCGAAGATAGTTCCGCCTATGCTCGATCCCTTCGTGGGTAACGGGTTCGGCCGACCCGCCCGCGGGCACGGTCAGCAACTCCGCCTGGCGACCATCCAGCGCCAGCAGCGAATCGATGATCCCCGGCTCCTCCGACGGCTCGAGGAGCGCGGCGCCCGCGCCGTCGCCGAACAGAACGCAGGTGGTGCGGTCGCTCATGTCCAGGACGCGGGAGAGCACCTCGGCGCCCACGACGAGCACTCGGTCGGCCGCCCCGGCTCGGATCTGGGCGGCGCCCACCGAGAGGCCGTACACGAATCCGGCGCACGCGGCGTTCAGGTCGAACGAGGGACAGGAGAGCTCGAGGCGAGCTTGAACGAACGACGCCGTGGACGGGATGAATCGTTCGGGAGTGCACGTCGCGACGATGAGCAGGTCGATCGCCGATGGCTGGGCCGCGGCGGTTCGCATGGCAGCGCGGGCGGCATCTGCCGCAAGGGAGGCGGTCGACTCCGACGGCCCCGCAAAGCGGCGGGATCGGATCCCGGTCCGCTCGCGGATCCACTCGTCGGAGGTCTCGATCCTCCCTTCGAACCACGAATTCGGGACGACCCGTTCGGGCAGGGCAGACCCCAGCCCGCTGAGCTTCGCGTAGCGCTCGGCGCTCATCCGGACGCTCTCGCTTCGGGCAGCCGCTCCGGCGGTGGAGTATCGTCCAGCCACACGAGCGGCTGGCCCTTCGCCACGGGTTCGCCGTCTCGGACGAGGATGCCGGCCACCCGGGCTCCGAGCGGCGCGCGGACCTCCACGAGGCTGCTGCCCTGCTCCACCTGAGCGAGAGCCTGTCCGGCGGAAACCCACTCGTCTCCCTGGTGGAACGCCATGGGAGGCAGATGCCGGAGGCGGCCCGCAGCGGGAGCGACGACCAGACGCATCCCGCCCAGGCCGACGGACTCTCCCATGGAGTCGGGCGCCGGCTCGCGGAGCAGCGGCGAACGACGATCCCGGGTCCTCACGTGCCTCTCTGCCCCTCCCCCTGGCCCTGCCCGTGAGCCTGACGAAGCTCCGCGGCGACCGAACGGGCATCATCGGGCGAGCCGACCGCCCGGACCGCGCTCCCCTCCACGGCCCGACGGGCAAGCTTACTAAGAACGTCGCCCGGGCCGGCCTCCACGAACCAGTCGATGTGCATGTCCTTCATGGCGCGCATCGTGGCGTCCCAGCGGACCGGTGAGATCAGGTGACGGGACAGCAGATCCCGAATGGCGATGGGCTGCAGTGTGGGCTTGCCGCTCGCGTTCGGGATGAGGGTGAACGTTGGCGCGTGGAACTCCAGCCTCGAGAGCGCTTCCCGGACCGGCTGGAGGGCCGGCTCCATCAGGGGCGAGTGGAACGCGCCCGCGACCTGCAGCCGGACGGTCCGGGCGCCGCGGCTGCGGGCCAGCTCGGTCGCCCGATCGACTGCGGCGACCGACCCGGAGAGGACCGTCTGTTTGGGGCCGTTCTCGTTCGCAACGGCCAGGACGTCACCCCGGCCGGCCACGTCGCAGACGTCGGCGGCCTCGGCCAGGGAGAGGCCCAGGAGCGCCGTCATGGCCCCCGGGGCGGCCTCCGAAGCCTTACCCATCTCGCGAGCCCGGACGGACAGGGCGGCCAGGCCGTCCTCGAAGGTGAGGGCGCCGGTCGCCACGAGTGCCGCGTACTCGCCCAGGGAGTGCCCGGCGGCCGCATGGAAGAGGACCCCCTCGGCCCGTAGAACCTCGAACGCGGCGACGTCGCAGGCGAACACGGCCGGCTGGACGACCTCGGTCTCCTCCAGAGCCGATGGTTCACGACTTCGTTCAACGACGCCCCAGCCGAGGGCGTTCGAGGCAGCCTCGATGACGGCCTTGCCGGCGGGATGGTCCATCCAGGCATCGGCCATGCCGGGGAACTGCGATCCCTGGCCCGGAAACAGGACGGCTACAGGCATAGCACCGTCCCCATGACGGGTACGCGGAAGCGCGCCATCCGGCCCCGGCCGGACGCGCGTGCGCCCTCGGCAGTCACGTCCTCCCTAGACCCCCAACGGCTGTCATCGGTTACATCCTGGCCCGCTGGAACAGTGACATTCAAGCGGACCGCAGGTTGCCACTCTTCAACTGCTGCTGTAGAAAGGTGCGGATGCAGAGGGGTTGGCTCTCGGACGGCGCCCAGAAATCCCCACCGAAAGCCGAAGGTTTCACGGGATTTCTTGGCCGGGACATGGCAGTCGACCTCGGCACCGCCAATACCCTGGTGTACGTGCGCGGACGCGGCATCGTGCTCAACGAGCCGAGCGTCGTCGCGATCAACACCCTCAATGGCGCCATCCTGACGGTGGGGGCGGAGGCGAAGCGGATGATCGGGCGCACGCCCTCACACATCCGCGCCGTCCGTCCTCTGAAGGACGGCGTCATAGCGGACTTCGACATCACCGAGAAGATGCTTCGCTACTTCATCCAGAAAGTGCATCATCGGCGGTTCATGGCGAAGCCACGCGTCGTCGTGTGCGTGCCGAGCGGCATCACGGGGGTCGAGCAGCGTGCGGTGGAGGAGGCGACGATCTCCGCCGGCGCACGCTCCGCGTTCATCATCGAGGAGCCGATGGCCGCGGCGATCGGGGCGGGGCTTCCCATCCACGAGCCCACCGGCAACATGGTCGTGGACATCGGCGGAGGAACCACGGAGGTGGCCGTCATATCCCTGGGCGGCGTGGTCTGTTCCAGCTCGGTACGGGTGGGCGGCGACGAGCTCGACGAAGCCATCATCCAGCACGTCAAGAAGGAGTACTCGCTCGCTCTCGGCGAGCGGACCGCCGAAGCCATCAAGCTCGCCATCGGGTCGGCCTTCCCCACGGCCGACGACATGATCGCGGAGATCAAGGGTCGGGACCTGGTGAGCGGCCTGCCGAAGACGATCCACGTAACGTCCGAGGAGATACGCAAGGCCATCGAAGAACCGGTGAACGCCATCATCGACGCGGTGAAGAACACCCTCGACCGCTGTCCGCCCGAGCTCGCTGCCGACGTCATGGACAAAGGGATCGTGCTTACCGGCGGAGGCGCCCTGTTGAAGGGCCTCGACGAGCGACTGAAGCACGAGACCGGGATGCCCATCCATCTGGCCGACGAACCTCTGTTCTGTGTCGCCATCGGTTCCGGTAAGTGCCTGGAGGAGTTCGAAGTCCTGAAGCGGGTGCTGACCTCCTCCACCAGACGATAGGGTCCCCCCATGGTGCTGTACCGGCGCACCCGCAGCACTCGCCTGCTCGTAGTGAGCCTCGTGATGTTGAGCCTCATGACGATCACGGTTGATTTTCGGGGCGGCGAGGAAGGCCCCTTCGCGGCGGCGGGCCGGGGAGCGCTGGCCACCCTTGCGCCGCTGCAGGCTGCCGTCTCTCGGGTCTTTCGACCAGTCGGGGACTTCTTCACCGGGCTGGTCCACGTGGGTTCGCTGAAGGGTGAGAACGATGCGCTTCGCGAGGAGGTCGAGAGGCTGCGTTCGGAGAACGTCGAGGGCGTCTCGATCCAGAGGGAGAACGAGAAGCTCCTCGCGCTGATCGGCCTGCGGGATCAGCTCGGCCTTGAGGGCGTGCCTGCGATCGTGATCGGCGAGAGCGTGAGCAACTTCGAGTGGACGGTCACGATCGATCGAGGATCGTCCGATGGCGTGGAGGTCGACATGCCGGTCGTCACGGGCGAGGGCCTCGTCGGCCACGTGGTCCGCGTCTCCGGCAGAGCGGCCACCGTCGAGCTCATCATCGACCCGGAGTCCGCGGTTGCGGGGCGGCTGGTCGGCTCCGGGGAGACCGGTCTCGTGCTCGGCGACACGGACCTCCGGGACCTCACCATGGACCTGGTGGACGACGAGACCGAGGTGAATCCGGACGAGCGGGTTGTGACCTCCGGATATCAGGGGGGCCTGTACCCGCCGCGCATCGTGATCGGGAGCGTGTCCCATGTCACCGGCGGATCGGGCGGGGTGAGCAAGGTCGTTACCGTCCGCCCCGCGGTCGACTTCTCCTCGCTCGACATCGTGCTGGTGGTCACCAACCACCGTGCCATCCCTGGGCCGTGAGCGTCCGCGAAGCAGGGCGGGCCGGGCTGGGGCCCTCGATAGACTGGGCCCATGCGCCGGATCCTCTCGTGGACGGTCGTCGTTCTGACGGCGCTCGTCCTGCAATCGACGGTCTTCTCGCAGATCGAGCTAGGCGGGGCGAAGCCCGAGCTCGTGTATCTTGCGACGGTCGTGCTCGCCCTCCTGGAGGGACCTTCCTCGGGGGCGCTTGCCGGCTTCGTCGGCGGCATGGCACAGGACTTCCTTTTGAACGAGCCAAAGGGGATCACCGCGCTCACCCTCACGCTGCTCGGCTACGGCGTCGGCATGCTCCGCCAGTACATCGTCACTCCGAGCCCGCTGCTGCCCGTGGTCCTGGTGGGAGCCGCGACCCTTGCTGGCGTCCTCTTCCAGGGCATCGTCATGTTCCTGCTGAACCAGCTCGACGTGAGCGGCTTCTACCTCCTCCGGGTGGCCCTGCTGACGGCCCTTTACAACGCCGTGCTTACCCCTTTCCTGTTCCCGGTCATCCGGCGTGTCGCGGAGTCCTCCCGTGTCACGAAGGTGTTCCGATGGTAGGGGACCGCCGCGCAAGCGTGTCGTCCCCGCGTCGTTTGGGAGACGTTCCATGACGGAGCCGAGAACTCGGCTGCGGCTGAAGATCCTCGCCACGCTCTTCGTCCTGATCTTCGCCGGGATCACCACGAGGCTCTGGTTCCTGCAGGTCCTCGCCTCCGAGCAGTTCTCAGAGCTCGCGAACCAGAACCAGGTCCGCCTCGTGCCGATCCAGCCCGTTCGCGGCCTGATCCTCGACCGGGACGGCAACGTCCTGGTGGGCAATCGGCCGTCCTCCGTCGTCACGGTGGACCGTCTGGCGATGAGGGGGGGCGGCGAGGAGGTCCTCCTTCGCCTCTCGGAGCTGCTCGACGTCGACATCGACGACCTGGTGGAACGGGTTAACAGCCCTCGATACGGGCCATACCAGCCCGTCCCAGTGGCGGAGGATGTCCCCGAGGAGACCATCTTCTATCTGCGGGAGCACGAACGCGACTTCCCCGGCGTCGACTACGAGCTCTCCTCGGTTCGCGACTACCCCGGGGGGTCTCTCGCCGCCCATGTCCTCGGCTATGTCGGTGAGATCTCGGAGGAACAGCTGGACGCGCTCGGCCCCGTGGGCTACCTCGGTGACGAGATCGTGGGCAAGGCCGGCGTCGAGGCGACGTACGAGCGCCTCCTGTATGGGGCCCGAGGCCAACGGGCCATCCAGGTGAACGCGCAGGGAGACGTCCTGGACAGGGACTTCGGAGGCCCGAAGCCGGCGGAGCCGGGCGCGAACCTGGTGCTCGCCATCGACACCGAGATCCAGAAGCTCACCGAGCGCAGCCTTACGCTCGGCATCCAGCTCGGGCGACGCACCATCGACGAGAACACCGAGATCCCGTTCAAGGCCACGGGCGGGGCGGCCGTCGTGATGGATCCGCGGAACGGGCAGATCCTCGCCATGGCGTCGTTTCCCACCTACGAGCCCTCATTGTTCCTCGGCGGGCTCACAGCCGCGGAGAGGGCTCCGCTCGAGGACGAGGCGAACAACTTCCCCCAGTTGAATCGCGTCATCCAGGGCAAGTACCCGGCCGGGTCGACTTTCAAGCCGTTCGTCGCCGCGGGCGCTTTGAAGCGCAAGATGGCGACGCTGGACGGGCTCTACGACTGTCCGGGGGAGTTCGTCGTGCCGAAGGACGAGTCGGGGACGGTCTTCAACAACTGGGAGCCCGTGAACCGGGGGTTCATCACGCTGGCGCATTCGCTGGCCATCTCCTGCGACACCGTCTACTACCAGTTCGGCTACGAGTACTACGTGCGGTACGTGAGATCGGGCAAGCAGTCGGAGATCATGCAGCAGGATCTCGGACAGATGGGATTCGGCAGGGTCAGCGGGATCGACCTGCCGGGCGAGTCGGCCGGGCGCATCCCAACGCGCGCGTACAAGTTCGACCTCATCGAGAACAACCGGGATATCTACGGCGATGCGCTGTCGCTCTGGCTCCCGGGCGACAACGTGAACATGGCGATCGGTCAGGGCTTCTCGCTGGTTACCCCCCTGCAAATGGCCGTGGCCTACTCCGCGATCGCGAACGGGGGCACGATCTACGAGCCGCACGTCGGCCTTCGCCTCGAGCGCCCCGACGGCACGCTGGTTCGCCGCATCGCGCCGGAAGCGATCGGGAAGTTGCCCATTTCCGAGCGCCAGGTCGCCTACCTTCGGGACTCGCTCCGAGGAGTGACCGAGAGTGGCACCGCCGACGAGGCCTTTCTGGGGTTTCCGCTGGACCGAATCCCGGTTGCCGGCAAGACGGGCACCGCCGAGGTGCCTCCGAAGCAGGACTACTCCTGGTTCGCGGCCATGGCGCCGGCCGACGACCCGCGGTACGTGGTGGTCGGGCTGATCGAGCAGGGAGGGCACGGGTCGACGACGGCCGCGCCGCTGGTCCGTAGGATCCTCGAGGGCCTTTTCGGGTTGCAGCCGGCGAAGACGCTCGAGGCCGGGGGAGTCACCGACTGATGGATCGCGCCTGATGGATCTGCCTCTCCCCACCCGGGGCCGGCTGCTCGCCGCAGAGCAGTCTTCCGTGCGCCATCTCGACGCGACGCTGCTCGGGGCGACGATCGCTCTCTGCGGGTACGGGCTGATGATGGTCTACTCGGCGACGAACCAGAGCCTGATCTCGCTCGAGCAGGATCCCGGGACATACCTCAAGCGGCAGATCCTGTTCCTCACCATCGGCCTAATCGGCCTCGTGGTCACCGCCCTCATGGACTACCGGTTGGTCAAGCTCTACGCCGGGTTCGCGTATGCCCTCGCCGTGGTACTGCTCGCGCTCGTCCAAACGCCGCTCGGCACGAGCGTCAAGGGCGCTCAGCGCTGGTTCCAGGTCGGCTCCTTCCAGCTCAGCCCCTCGCTGTTCAGCCGACTGGCGATCGTAGCGATGCTGGCCGCGTTCCTTTCCGAGATCAAAGGGGATCTCCTGCTGCGCCACGTCGTTCGAGCGACGATCCTCGCGGCCATTCCGACGATCCTGGTCTTCATCCAGCCCGACATCGGCACGAGCATCATCCTGGCCTTCGTGCTCGTCGCCATGCTGGTCGTCGCCGGCGCGAAGGCGAAGCACCTGGCGGTGCTCGCGGTCGTGGCCTCAGTCGGGATCTTCGGAGCCTTCCAGCTCAACATCATCGAGGACTACCAGATCGAGCGGCTGAGGAGTTTCATCGACCCGACGGCCGGGGCGGAGCAGTCTCGCTACAACCGGGACCAGGCCGAGATCGCCATCGGGGCGGGCGGCGTGACGGGTCGCGGATACCTCCAGGGGACTCAGACGAGCCTCGACTTCGTGCCCGAGCAACACACGGACTTCATCTTCACCGTGGTGGGTGAGGAGCTGGGATTCATCGGTGCGATCGGGCTCCTGGCGCTGTACGCGCTGGTTCTTTGGCGAGCACTCCGGATCGCCCAGATGGCGCTGGACCCCTTCGGAACATTCGTAGCCACTGGAATCGCCGCCTTCCTGGCGATCCAGCTCTGCATCAACGTCGGCATGACGATCGGCATCATGCCGATCACCGGAATCCCGCTGCCCTTCGTCTCCTACGGTGGGAGCGCCCTGATCGCGGACCTCCTCGGGATCGGGCTTCTCCAGAGCATCCATCGGAGGCGATTCGTCTAGGCGTCGCTCGATCGGAACATTCGAC
This sequence comes from Actinosomnolentus pattersoniae (SeqCode), assembly GCA_013817655.1. Lineage (GTDB taxonomy): Bacteria > Actinomycetota > UBA4738 > UBA4738 > UBA4738 > JACDCJ01. The sequence goes on along the minus strand of JACDCJ010000022.1, from coordinate 706 downwards.
GGCGCTTTCTTGTTATTCTGAGAGCAACGTGTACCGCGTGGCCGGGCCAGGCGCCCGCCGTCTCAGCCGAGATGGGTCTTGGAGCGCCGCCAGCCGGACGCGAGGGTGGAAGGTGTTCCCGTGCATTTCGACGCGGGTTGTCGCCCCGATTCGGGTCGACCCGACCGTGACGTGACCTGTCTCGATCAGCCGATCGGTTGATCCCGCTCGTTTCGTTCCTCTCCCACCCTCCGACGTCCGGAGCTTCCGGCGAACGCGGTCCTAGAAGGAAGGGATTAGCGTGATCGAGGAGACGAGGACGGGCTCCGAAGAGCTCGTGGAGCTCGAGGGTGGCGACACTCCGGGCTTGGATGGAGGGGCAGCCGGGGCGACCCCCCGGCGACGCCGGCGGCGAGGTGGACGTGGCCGGAGCCGTCGTACCGGGGAGGCTGGCGCTCCTTCCGGCGCCGCCACCGATGTCGTACAGGCAAGAACTCGGGGGCGGGCGCCGACCGCCGTCCTCGAAAGCGCCGGGAACGGCGAAGCGGACGCGGTTCCCGACGAGCCCGGCTCGACGAGTGCCGGAGAACGAGCCGATGATTCGGACGGTACGGCCGCCCCGCGCCGCCGGCGCCGGCGTGGCGGTCGAGGCCGATCGCGTTCACGGACGAATGCATCGAACGGAACCGCTGGGGAAGCGCCCGCGGTCGAAGCACCCTCGGTGGCG
>JACDCJ010000162.1 GCA_013817655.1 Actinosomnolentus pattersoniae (SeqCode) | reverse complement strand
CTGCCGCTCAGGCTTCGACGGGGCGTGGACACGATCTCGCTGCACCCGCCCTATGTCGGGCGCCGCGAGCTCCGAGAGCTGCCGGAGGAGGTGCGACGGTTCGAACCCGAGGAGTCGCTCACCGACCGCTCGCCCAAGGGCCTCGGGCTCCTCGGCCGGGTAGCTCGGGAGTCGCCGGACTGGCTCCGGCCGGGCGGCTGGCTATTGATCGAAGTCAGCCCCGACCGCTCCCGGGACGTCTCGGCGCTCATGCGCCGGGCCGGCCTCGGTGATGTTCGGAGCACCAAGGGTGGGGTAGAAGTATCCCGCGTTGTGGTGGGACGGGCCCGGTGATCGCGGGCTCCTCCTTATCGGGTCCCGACGACCCGGACCTCCAGTGCCTTGAAGGATGCCCAGACCGTTCGTCCCTCCGCGAGGCCGAGCCGTGAGACGGATGCAGGGGTGACCTCAGCGACGAGGGGAGGGCGCGATGCCACCCTCACGCGACTCCGATCGTGCTGCCGAGTGATCGCCGTGATCGTCCCCCGAAGGACGTTGCGGGCGGAGCCCTCCGGCCGGGCCGGGAAGAGGGCCACGTCTGACGGCCGCAGGACCGCCATCACCTTATGTTCCACCTCCGGATGGAGCTCTCGCGGCCAGGCCACCACCAGGGGGCTCCCGCTGGTCTCGAGCACTCCCACTCCCTCGCCCGCCGGCACGAGCCGCCCGACGAACAGGTTCAGTCCGACGAGATCGGCCGCGTACTCGGTTCGAGGCGCCGTCGCGATGTCGCCGGGCGTCCCCACCTGCGTGATGCGGCCGCCCTCCATGAGGATCAGCCGGTCGGCGAGGTTCATCGCCTCCGAAGGGTCGTGCGTGATGAGGATACGCGGGCCCTCGAAACCGGAAAGCGTCTCTCGAACGAGGGCGCGGACCCGCTCACGGGCCTGGACGTCGAGGGCCGCGAGCGGCTCGTCGAGGAGAAGCAAGCGAGGCCCGCCGACCAGCGCTCGGGCCAGGGCGACCAGTTGCGCCTGACCCCCCGAGAGCCGCGCCGGTCGCACGGCGGCAAGGTGCCCTGCCCCTAGCCTCGAGAGAATCGCCGCCGCTTCTTGCCGGGCCGCAGGGGCGGCCAGCCCGCGCGCCCGGAGGGGAAAGGCGACGTTCTCGAGCGTCGACAGGTGCCCGAAGAGCAGGAGGTCCTGGAACACGATTCCGACCCGGCGGTCTCGGGCGTGGACGTGACGATTTCCCTCCGCGTCGTCGAGCACCACGCCGTCCAGGCTGACCGAGCCCCGAGCGGGCCGGAGCAGGCCGGCGAGCGTGGCGACCAGCGTCGACTTGCCGGAGCCGTTCGGGCCGAGCAGCGCGACGGTTTCCCCGGCGGGAGCCCGCAGGCGTGCGGAGAGCCGGAAGCTCCCCCGATCGACGACGACGTCGACGTCCAGGCTCACCGCGAGAGGAAACGGTCACGCAGGGCGATGAGCACGCCAAGCGACAGGATCATGAGCACGACGGATAGCACGACCGCTCCATCGGGGTCGCTCTGCAGGGTCTCGAATACGGCGAGGGGAAGCGTTTGCGTACGGCCGCGAAGGTTGCCGGCGAAGGTGATGGTGGCCCCGAACTCGCCGAGGGCTCGTGCCCAGGCGAGCACCGCGGCAGCCAGAAGCTGCGGGCGCAGGAGCGGGATCGTGATCCGGCGGATGACGTACCGGCGGGAAGCGCCCATCGTCGCGGCGGCGTCCTCCAGCCTGGAGTCGGTCGATCGGAGCCCCGACTCGATGGCAAGGATGACGAGGGGCGTCGAGACGAAAGCGGCGGCAAGTACCGCTCCGGCTGTCGTGAACGGGAGCGTGATACCGGCCGAGGCCAGGAACCGGCCGACGATTCCGCGCCGGCCGAATGCAGTCAGCAGGGCAACGCCCCCGACCACGGGCGGCAGCACGAGTGGGAGGAGGACCAGGGCGCGGAGGACGGACCGACCCACGAAAGTGGTCCGAGCGAGGACCCAGGCGATGGGGAAGCCGACCACCACCGCGAGGAGGGCGGCGCCGGAGGAGACCTCGAGGGAGACGATCAGGGCCGCTCGGGCCTCCGGCTCCGCGAGCCGGCCGATACCGCTCCACGGGACGCGGGCCAGAAGGCCCGCCAGCGGGGCGACCACGAGCACGGCGATGCCGAGCGCCGCGACGACCAGGATCGCCACCGGCGCGTCGGAGCGATTCCGGGGCGGCGTCATGCCTGCTCAGATGGGAGGCAGGAAGCCGAATCGCCGGAGGACTGCCTGGCCCTCCGACAGTACGAAGTCGACGAACCGGGAGGCGAGATCCGACTCGTCGGTGTCCCCGACGACGGCGATCGGGTAGGTTACGGCGACGTTCAGGTGCTCCGGGATATCGATCAGGGCCACGGCCGGGGCCACGCCCGGAGTCTCGTCGGTGACATACACGATGCCGGCGTCCGCCTCACCCAGCATGACCTTCTGCACGACCCCCTTCACGTCCTGCTCGTTCGAGACCACGTTCGCCTCGGCCGGCTCGAGCACGCCGGCCTTTCCGAGCGCCCGACGCGAGTACTCGCCCACGGGAACCTCGGGGGCCGCCAGGACCAGTTTCACTCCCCTGGCCCCCAAGTCGGTGATCGAGGAGATGCGAGCCGGATTGTCCGCCGGCACGATGACGGCCAGGCTGTTTCGAGCGAAGTCGGTTCGCGATTGCACGCCGGGACCGTTCGCCTCGATCTCATCGACCCACCGATCGCTCGCCGAGGCGAAGACGTCGGCGGGGGCGCCCTCGAGGATCTGCGTCGAGAGCCCGTCCGATGGTCCGAAGTTGAGGAGGACGGTCACACCTTTGTTCTGGCGCTCGAACTCCGCTCCGATCTCCCGGAACGCTTCGGTCAGCGACGCGGCCGCGAAGACCAGCAGCTCCCGGCCACCCTCCTGCTCCCGCGCCCCGACGGTGGTACAGGCGGATAGGAGAAAGCCCGCGAGCACGGCGGTGGTCGTCGTCCTCCGCGGGCTCACGCCGGGATCTCGATGACGACGTTCGTGGCTTTCACCGAAGCCACGACGTCCATCCCGGCCCTGAGCTGGAGCTCGTCGACGGCCTCCCGTGTGGTGAGGGCCAGAATGCGGTGAGGCCCAGAGACTAGCTCGACGGTCGCAACCAGCTTGTCCCTTCTGACCACCGTCACCACCCCCCGAAAGTGGTTCCGGGCGCTCTGTGCGGCGATGGGCGTGGGCCGGCCGCGTCGCTCGGACAGGAGGCGGGCCACCTCCGGCGCGGGAACGAGCCTCTGTCCACCGGACGAGCGGGTGGTGCGCACCTTCCCGGCCTGCTCCCAGCGGCGGATCGTCTCCCGGCGGACACCGAGCAGGGCGGCCGCCTCGCCGATGCGGTAGCTCCGTTCCATGGGGGCGAAGTCTATATCGTTAGGAGGTCGTTTCGCCAGAGAAAGTTCGACATCAAGAGGCATCCGTCGAGAAGACGTAGCATGTTGCTCATGACAGCACGCACCCCAGCCTCAAAGCCGAACAGGCCGAGGGATCCGAAAGCGCCGCCCAAGCCGGAGCGGCCTCGGGACGAGCTCGGGCGGCCGCTCGCACGAGACGCCGAGAACCGTCTGCATATGGAGGACTACGACGCTCTCTCCGTCGAGCAGAACCACCGGCTCGGGGTCGAACACTTCAACGCGGGTCGTTTCTTCCCCGCCCACGAGGCCTGGGAGACTTGCTGGAAGCAGATGAAGGGGACGGACGAGGCCGAGTTCTTCAAGGGGCTTTCGCAATTGGGGGCGGGGTACGTTCACCTCGGGCGGGGGAATCCGCACGGGGCCATGACCCTGATGCGTCGCGGCGCGGGACGGATCGCCCGGTACGGGAGGGAGCATCGAGGGGTCCGCGCCCTGGAGCTCGCTGAGATAGCCGGAGCTCATGCCGAGCGTATCGAGGGCGCCACCGCAGCGGACTCCAAAGCGTCGATCGACGCTCCCAAGATCTAGCCCAGTACGCACGATGGGGGCCCCTTGGAGGAGCCCCCATCGGAACCGGCTGGAGGGGAGCCGGTCTTCTTCTGGAGGTCGAGCTCAGTCGTCGACACGGTCGTCGTCGCCACCGCCGGAGCCGCCGGAGCCGCCGGACCCCGAACCGGAGCCGGAGTCCGAGCCGTCCGAGCCGGACCCCGAACCGTCTGAGCCGGGGCCGGAATCGGAGTCGTCCGAGCCGGAGCCGCTCCCCGAACCCGAGGAGCCCGAATCGCTGCCCGATCCGGAGTTCGAGCCGGAGCCATCGCCCGGGCCCGAGGAATCGATCCCGGGCCCGTCCCGACACTCCTCGTCATCGGCATGCTCGGGCTCGTCGCAATTGCCCGACAGATCGCCGGGGCTTTCGCTCGATCCGCCGGATCCGCCCGGCCCCGAGGAGTCCGAGGGGCTCTCATCGGATCCGTCCTCGCCATCGGACGCAGATGGGGCGGGGGA
>JACDCJ010000161.1 GCA_013817655.1 Actinosomnolentus pattersoniae (SeqCode) | reverse complement strand
CCGGGAACCAGGTCTTGGGCGACTACTCCGGGATGGCCGCGGCGTTCCTGTACGCCGGAGCCTCCGGGGTCGTGGCGCCACTGTGGTCGATCGGCGACACGCTGGCCCGGGAGATCGCCGTGCGCTTCTATGACGAGGCCTTCTCCAACGTCTCTCCCGCCGCCGTCCTCCGGGCGGAGCGGGCCAAGTTCAGGGACTCGAGCGGGCCGTCGTCCGCCACCTCCCTGGCCTACCAGTTCTTCGGCCATCCGGGGATGAAGCTTCGACGAGGCTAAGGGAGGGGAGACGGTGCCGAAGAAGCCGATGAAGGACGTGATCGTGCTGCTGCCGGGGATCACCGGCAGCGTCCTGCAGCGGAACGGTAAGGACGTCTGGGCGTTCTCCGGCGGGGCCATCACCCGCGCGCTGTTCAGCCTGGGCCGGAGCGTCAAGGATCTCGAGCTCCCGGCGGAGGACCCCGCCGAGGTCGACGACCTGGGAGACGGCGTCACGGCCCCCCGGGTGATGTCCGACATCCACCTGATCCCGGGGCTCTGGAAGATCGACGGCTACTCGAAGGTCGGCACGGCCATCAAGAGCTCGTTCGATGTCACCCCCGGCGAGAACTACTTCGAGTTCGCGTACGACTGGCGCCGGGACAATCGCGTGGCCGCCCGGCGGCTGGCCCGGCAGAGCCACGACTGGCTGAAGGCCTGGCGGGACCGCTCCGGAGCGGCGGACGCGAAGCTGATCCTGGTCGGGCACTCGATGGGCGGGCTCGTCTCCAGGTATTTCCTGGAGTGCATGGACGGCTGGAAGGACACCCGGATGCTGGTCACCTTCGGCACGCCCTACCGGGGGTCGCTGAACGCGATCCGTTTCGTGGCCGAAGGCATGTCCAAGAAGGTCCTGGGCCTGACGGTCATCGACCTCTCGCCCATGCTCCGGTCGTTCACATCCGTCTACCAGCTCCTGCCGGTCTACCCGTGCGTGGACTTGGGATCGGGCGACCCGGTCCGGGTGACCGAGACCGACCGGATCGCGAATCTGGACGCGGCTCGTGCCGGTGCGGCGCTGGAATTCCACAGCGAGATCCGTCAGGCGGTCGAGGACCACGAGAAGGAAGACGCCTACCTGGCCGGCCGGTACCAGATCCATCCGATCGTCGGCACCTTCCAGCCCACACTGCAGTCGGTGAAGCTGGACGGCGACCGGGTCGAGTTCCTGCGCCACTACGGCGGCGAGGATCAGGACGGCGACGGGACCGTCCCCCGTGTGTCGGCGACCCCGTATGAGCTCGGGAACGAGCCGCACGCCATGTTCGCGTCGGAGCGGCACGGGTCGCTTCAGAACTTCGACCCGGTCCTGGTGCAGCTCCACGGCGCGCTCACCCAGCGAGCGGTGGACCTTTCCGTCTACTACGCGTTCAACACGAAGCTCTCGCTGGACATCGACGACGCGTACGAGGCCCTGGAGCCGATCCCGGTGAGGGTCAAGCCCGAGCAGCCGGGCGTGGACCTCACCGCGGCCGTGGAGAACGTGGACACGGGGGAGCTGGCCGCTCGGACGGAGCTCAGGGCCGGAGACGAAGGCTGGCACGAGGGCGTGGTGCCGCCACTGGCACCCGGCGCGTACCGGCTCACCGTCCGCGGGGAGTTCGCCGTGGATCCCGTGACCGACGTGTTCACCGTCCTCCCGGCCGCCCCGGATCCGGCCTGGGAGACGTAGTTTCAGTCGCCGCCGATGCGGATTCGAGCGCCGGGGTCGCCGAACAGCATGTAGTTCTGGGCGTCGCTCCGGGTGATGAAGGTGGTTGCGAGCCGGGTCCAGAACTCGGGCGTCTCCTCCACCTTGCCCCGCCGGATCCGGTCCCACGTCCCCGTGAGGATGGCGTTCGTGGCGGAGTACCGGGTGTTCATGTCGGTGAGCGCGCGGCCGACGGGTTCGACCCTCAGCACGGAGTTGACGGCCTGGACGAACGGAGACATCCGCTGGTTCCACGGCTCGACGATGTGGGGGTCGTCCGGGTCGTCGAACCCGTGGAGCCATGCCGTGTCGACGTGGCCGATGAACGCCACCGGCCCTCGCGGATGGGCCAGGAGCCGTTTGGGCAGGGCGGCCACGAAGTCCGCCGTCCCGTTCAGCTCCGGCTCTCCGAGCCAGTGCATGAAGTCGCTCTCCGCGGGAGTCCCGTAGCCGAAGCAGGCGAACTGGAAGAGCACACCGCCCTCCAGGAAGGGCTCGTCGGGGACGTCCTCGGCGGAGAAGAGCCAGTCACGCGTGCTCGTGTCGGCTCCGGAGCGCTGGCAGCAGATGGCGCCGTTCATCCGCTGCTGGACCTCGAGCGTCTGGTCGGACGCGCCGAGGCCGTGGCTGGCCGTGTATGCAAGCGCGGCTGGCGCCCCGCCCAGGGCCTCGACCAGGGCGGACTTCACGGCCGGCTCTCCCAGGAACGCGACGGTTTCGAACCCAAGCTTCTCGCGCACGTGGCCGTCGAGAGGCTTCGCCATGTACTCCCGGCTGAAGTACGTGGCGTCGAACTGCCCGTCCGGACGCATCCCGTAGTCCGGCGCGAAGACCACGGCGCGCTTCTCGGGGACGGGGTCCGGGGCGGACTCGAGGCGGATGAGCTTGTCGACGTATGCCCGAAGCTCGTCGGGCGCGAGCTGGACTCGGCCCACCGAGGCCGCCGCGTCGAGCAGCGCCTGGAATTGGAAGGGCACGAGACCGGGCCCCCCCAGCATCAGGACGTAGTGCGGGACGGCGGACATGTCCAGCGACGAATAGTTCTCGAGCAGCCACTCGAACCAGTCGTCCCCCATACGGAACTGCAGGGGCTTCGAAGGATCGGGCATGCCGCGGTGCTCGGCCAGCGGTCGCACCGCGTCCACCAGAGCGTCGCGGTCGGGATCGTCGGCGTTCACCAGGAAGGTCCATCCGGCGGCCCTCGGATCCCGCACGTCGATGACCGGCTGCAGCTCGACCTCCCTGCGGTACGCGGCGCCCTGCGAAGTCGCCTTCGCCCGTTCCCGAAGGTCGTCGGCGTTCCGTTCGAGCCCCTGCCTCACCTGCTCTCCGAACACGGCGGCGTCGATGGGTTCGACCAGCGGCTCCCCCGTCGCGTGGCTCAGCCCCGTGGCCAGGATCTTCACGGCGCGACGTGCCGGTCGAGGAAGTCGAGGATCACGCGCATCTGCCGGACGTCCTCGTCGGTGTCGAAGGTCGAGTGGCCGGTGGCGTACGTGTAGACCTCGTGCGGGTGGCCGCGAACCGCCAAGCGCTCTATGTAGGTCATCACCTGCCGGAACGGGCAGCGCGTGTCGTGCTCGCCCGCCAGGAACAGCACCGGGGCCCGAACCCGGTCGGCGAAATGGATCGGGTTGCGGTCCCGCATCAGCTCCGGCACCTCGGACGGCGTCTTCCCGCCGAGCAGCGCCCGGTCGTAGGCCTGCAACATCGGCGACAGCTGCTCGTACCCGTCCTCGTAGTCCCCGACCGGCACCCCCGCCACGCCGCAGGTCCACAGCTCGGGATGCTTCCCCAGCTCCATGAGCGTGATGTAGCCGCCCCAGGACCAACCCCCGATGACCGCGCGCGAAGCGTCTGCGATCCCCGCGGACACAAGGTGGGCGAGGCCGGCGTTCACGTCCTCGAGCTCGGGGCCTCCGATGTCGCCTATCAGGATGTCGCGCCACTCGCGTCCGAACCCCGCAGAGCCGCGATAGTTCACCATCCCGACGGCAAAGCCGGCATCCACGTAGCTCTGCACCTCTGGCTGCCAGTGATCGGTGTCGAGCGAGTCCGGGCCTCCGTGCACGCGCATCAGGATCGGGTAGGGCGGGCCGCCTCGGGCTCCCCTGCCGTCGGGCGTCACGTAGAAGCCGTGCACCCGCTGGCCGTGCGGGTTCTCGAAGTGGAACCCGACGTACGGTCGCGATGCGGGAGGTGCTTCACCCTCCGCCCGGAGGACTTCGTCGCCACGGTCGTCGAAGACGACCGGCTGACGGTCGCCCTGAGACTGGATGAACCAGACGGAGCCGTCGGGTCGGACCCGGGCCTTCTCGATCATTCCAGTCGGTGACGCGATGGGCGACAGGACGCCGGTGGCCACGTCGCACCGCCACAGCCGGTCCCGGCCCTCGTGCAGGTTTACGAGCAGCAGTGCCGAGCCGTCCGGCCACCAGTCGTGCACCTCGACGATCCCCTGGACGTCGAGCGCGATGTCGTGGCGCTCGCCGGAGCCCAGGTCCCAGATGGCGGGGCGATCCTCTCCCTCGCGCTCGTGGACGATGGCCAGTCGCTGGTCGCCGGGCCTCGGGGACCAGCAGGCGGCGTGCAGGGCCATCCCGGGGTCCCTCAGGTCGCCGATGGTGGCGCCGGTACGGGGGTCGACCACGCGCAGAGCCGGATGGATCAGGTCTCCGTGTTCCGCGTGCTCCAGGCACAAGAGCGTCCCGTCGGCGGACAGGCCGCCACGCTCGAACCC
>JACDCJ010000021.1 GCA_013817655.1 Actinosomnolentus pattersoniae (SeqCode) | reverse complement strand
GATGCCCTGAGCGGCCACCAACGCCTCGATGCCGACGACCTTTTCCGCGTTCGCGATGCAATCTCGCGCGTGGCGGGCGGCGGTCATTCCCATGCTGACGTGGTCCTCCTGCCCGGCCGAGGAGGGAATGGAGTCGGTGCCGGCCGGGTGCGCCAGGGTCTTCGACTCCGAAACGAGCGCCGCCGCCGTGTACTGCAGGATCATGAGCCCCGAGTTCATCCCGGACCGTTCCACGAGGAACGCCGGAAGCCCGTTGTTCGTGGCGGGGTCCAGCGAGCGGTAGACACGGCGCTCGGAGATCGAGGCGAGACTCACGGTGGCAGCGGCCAGGGCGTCGAGGGCGTTCGCGATGGGCTGGCCGTGGAAGTTGCCGCCCGACAGAACCTCTTCGGTCTCGGGCAGGACGAGCGGGTTGTCCGAGACGGCGCCGAGCTCGATCTCCATCACGCCCAGGGCGAACGCCAGCACGTCCCTGAACGCGCCGTGCACCTGGGGCGCGCATCGGAGCGAGTAGCCGTCCTGAACCAGGTGCTGGCTGTCGCGGTGAGAGGCGACGATGGCGCTCCCGGCGAGCAGCCTTCGGAGGTTCGATGCCGAAGCCGCCTGTCCCGGGTGGGGCCGCAGCCGGTGGAGGCGCTCGTCGAACGGACCGTCGGAGGCCAGTACGGCCTCCATGGTCATGGCAGCCGAGACGTCGACGGCACGGCACAGCGCCCTGCCCCTCGCCGCTGCGAGGAGCCCGACGGCCAGCATGCCCTGCGTGCCGTTTACGAGGGAGAGGCCCTCCTTGGGCTCCAGCTCGATCGGCGCGAGCCCGGCCCGCTGCAGGGCGATCCCGCCAGGCATGCGCTCACCGTGGAACGACACCTCCCCCTCGCCGACGAGCGGTAGGGCGAGATGGGCCAGGGGGGCCAGGTCGCCGGAGGCCCCCAGGGAGCCCTGCTCGGGAACCAGCGGGAGGACGTCCCGGTTCAGGAAATCCACCACCCGCTCGACTATCAGCGGCCGCACGCCAGAATGTCCGAGGGCGAGGACCTGCGCCCGCAGCAGCAGCATCGCGCGCACCTCCCACTCTTCGAGGTACCGCCCCGTCCCCACGGCATGGGAGCGGAGGAGCCCGAGCTGGAGCCGGCGAACCTCCTGGGGCGCCAATCGGACGTTCGCCAGGCTGCCCAGGCCGGTGGTCACGCCGTAGACCGTCTCACCGGCCTCGACCTTGTCGTCGATCACCCGGCGGGAGGCCCGCATCCTTTCGCGAGCGTCCCCGGACAGGACGACGGGCTCCCCGCGGGCGACCGCTACGACGTCCTCGAGCGTGAGGCGCTCCCCCACCACCACCGGCACGTCGCGAAGGCTAGTGGCGGGCCTGCGGCGCGGCAAGCGGCCCTCCGCCTCTGATATACAGGGGCGAGGATGACCCTCGTAACGGCCGCCCTGGTCTTCGCGGAGGATCGCTGGCGGACCCGTCACGGTTTCGTACTTCAGGGGAGCCGCATCCTCGGCACCGGCGAGCCGGCCGACCTCGCCGACTCGTTCCCCGGCCACGAGCGGGAGGACTGGGGCGACGTCGCCGTCGTCCCCGGAACCGTGAACGGCCACGCCCATTCGTTCCAGGCCCTCCTGCGCGGGTTCGGCGACGACCTCTCCTTCATGACCTGGCGGGATCAGGTGCTGTATCCCCTGTCGGAGACCCTCGACCGCGACGCGATCCGGATCGGAGCGCTGTTCGACTTCGCCGAGATGGCGAAGGCGGGGATCACGACAGCGGTCGACTTCTTCTATCTGCACGACCGCGGGAACGACAACGACCTCGCCGTGGTGGAGGCCGCGAGAGAGGTGGGCATCCGGATCGTGCTGGCGCGCTCGATGTACGACTGGACGGGAGCGCCCCCCCGGTACCAGGAAACGCCCCGAGAGGCTGAGCGGAACTTCCGGGAGCTCCACTCCGGGCTTCGTGGCGATCCGCGGGCCTTCGCCCAGCCGGCCCCCCACTCAATCCATGCCTCTAGCCCGGACATGATCCGCGAGGGTGCCGCGCTCGCCGAAGAGCTCGATCTCCCGTTCCACATCCACGTCGCGGAGGGCCGCTACGAGCGCGAGCGATCCATCGAGCTGCACGGCCTCTCCCCCGTCGCGCTCCTCGACTCCTACGGCGTTCTCTCGCGGCGGAGCATCATGGTCCACTGCGTATGGGTCGATGAGGCCGACCTCGCGCTCATGCGCGAACGGGACGTGAAGGTCGTTCACAACCCTTCGGCGAACGCTTTCCTCGGCGACGGCATCGCCCCTGTTCGCGCCATGCTGGAGCGGGGTATCCCCGTCTGCCTGGGCACGGATGGCGGGTGCACGAACAGCCGGCAGTCCATCTTCGAGGAGATGCGCATGGCCGCCCTGATGGCGAAGGCCAGGCTCGCGGACGCGACCGCCCTCGGCGCCGAGGAGACATTCCTGATGGGCACGGCCCGGGGTGGCGAGATCCTCGGGCTACCGGTGGGGAGGATCGCGCCCGACCATGCGGCCGACCTGGTGGTCCTCGATCTGGACGCCCTCTCATTGCAACCGAGGCAGACGGCTCCGCACCAGATCGTCTACGCCATGCAGCCCGACGCCATTCGACGGGTGATCGTCGGAGGAGAGCCTGTCGTGGAGGACGGCCGCCTCACCCGGGTCGACGAGCGCGAGATCGCGGGGAAGGTACGGGAGGTCACGGGGTCCTGGCGCCGGGAGCCGGTCGCGGCCCCGACACCCTAGGCCGTGTCCACACCTGCCTCGTTCCGGTCCGGCGACCGCGTAATGGTCGAGGCCGTTCTCGGTTACCTGCGGGCGAGAGAGGATCCCAGCGCTCGAGCGGGCATGGCCAGGGTCGGGATCAACACGTCGCGAGCCCTGGGCGGGACCTCGGTCCCGGCGCTCCGATCCATGGCGAAGCGGGTCGGGAAAGATCACGTGCTGGCCCTCGAATTGTGGGCGACGGGGATCCACGAGGCCCGCTTGCTCGCCACGATGGTGGACGATCCGCGGGCCGTGACGGAGGCTCAGATGGAGGCCTGGGTCAATGACTTCGACTCGTGGGACCTCGCAGACCAGTGCTGCGGCAACCTCTTCGATCGCACCCCACAGGCACACCGGAAGGCCGTCGAATGGAGCGCTCGGCGGGAGGAGTTCGTAAAGAGGGCCGGGTTCGCGCTCATGGCCTGCCTGGCCGTCCACGACGTCTCCGCGGCCGACGAGGACTTTGAGGCGCTGCTGGCCACAATCGAACGCGAGGCCGCCGATCGTCGGAACCTCGTGAGGAAGGCGGTGAACTGGGCACTCCGCCAGATCGGCAAGCGGAACCTCCGGCTGAACGCGGCCGCGATCCGATCCGGGGAGCGCATCCTGGAATCCTCGGCCGGCAGACGCAACTGGGTGGCCTCCGACGCCCTTCGTGAGCTTCAGAGCGAGCGTGTTCAGGAGCGGCTTCGGTCTCGGGCGGGCCGATGAGACCCGGGGGTCCGCCTGAGGAGCTCCGCACTCGGTGCGCGGCCGGTGCCAACTTCCGGCTTGATCAGGCAGCGCGTTGCCAATTACAGTACGACCCTGCCCGCCGGTTCGTGTAGACGAGGAGCGCGCTTGACGAGTCAACCGGACGCGACCCGGGTTCTCATCGCCGACGAGCAGTCGCTCTTCCGCGAAGCCGTGAAGGTGGTCCTCGAGACCCAGCCCGACATCTCCGTAGTTGCGGAGGCGGCCGATGGGCGCCGGGCCATCGCGGAGGCGGCGCGGACGCGGCCGGATGTGGCGCTGGTCGACGTCGGCTTGCCGGATTGCGACTCGATGGAGGCCACCTCGGCCATCGTCGACCGCGTCCCGGGATGCCGGGTCGTGATCCTCGCGCCTCAGGAGAGCCAGAAAGCCCTGGCCGATGCCCTGGAGGCGGGCGCGAGCGGCTATCTCACGAAGGACTGCCCCCTCGCGCATCTCATTCATGCCGTCCAGGCGGTGCACAAGGGGGAGACCCTCATCCCCCCGCGCATGCTGGGGCCGCTGCTGGCTCAGCTCATCCGCCGGCAGCGAGAGCAGGGCCACGCCCTCCAGCGCATGTCGCGTCTGACGCGTCGCGAGCGAGAGGTACTCGCGCTCCTCGCGGACGGCGCGGACAACGTGGGAATCGCGAGGACCCTGTTCATCAGCCCCCAGACCGCTAGAACCCACATCCAGAACGTGCTGACGAAGCTCGGGGTCCACTCGCGGCTCGAGGCCGCCTCGTTCGTTCTCCAGAACGGGATCCTTGCGAACCTCGTGGGTGCGGAAGGATGACCGTGACTTTGCTCGGGGGGCGACCCATCCGGAATCCGCAGATTTGGCTTCGCCAGGCGGGGCGCGAGAACGTCCTTTACAATCCCTCGACGGAGTCCGTCCATCTGCTGAACAACACTGCACTGGCCATCTGGGAGCTCTGTGATGGGGAGACCAACCCGCAGGAAATGATCAACGCCATCGTCCAGGTGTCTAGCCTTCCGAGAGAGGTCGTGGCCGAGGACGTCGATCGGATCCTCACCGAGTTCGGCGAGGCGAGGCTCGTTTCGTGGCGCGAGGAGGGAGCGTGACGAGGGCACGTCCAAAGCTCCGCGACGACGTGACCGTCTCCGTCCTCGACGGAGAGGCGGTCGTCTACGACCCGGTCAGCCACGATCTTCACCACTTCAACCCGACTGCCTCTCTCGTCCTTCGATTGTGCGACGGCACGGCCACCGTGGGCGAGCTGGCCACCGACATCGCAGAGGCGTTCCAGGCGCCCGTGAGCGAGGTGCAGGAGCAGGTCCGCGCGCTGATCGAGGATCTGCGAGCGGTCGATCTCCTCGAGGGAGGGCTTGCCCTCGTGGAACAGCCGAACGGGCGACCAACCGTGGGCCCCGGCGTCCACAGGGAGGCGAGCCAGCAAGAGGACCATGCCCACCACGCCCACGGCCACGACCATGGCAACGGCGACGCCGATGGCGGTGGACACGTTCATGGGGACGGTACGGAACACGACCTCCGGGAGGGCATCCGGGAGCAGCAGACCGGCAGCCCCTGAATGGACAAGCTCGACCACCTCGGGTGGGTGGTCACGAACTCCTACGAGATCGGGGGCGAGCGGGTCGGCATCCGCTCGACCTCGGAGGCCTTCGCCGGGTGGCTGGACGAGGTCCTCGCCGAGTACCGCACCACCGAAACGGCCCCGATCTTCTATTCGGTGGTGGTCGGCGACGACGCCACCGGCCCGGGACGCCACTTCAACATCCTTTACCGGTACAGCATCAAGCTGATCCGGACGTTCGATCTATCGATGCTGGTGCGGACACTGCTCTCGGAGCTCGAGTATCCCCTCTATCCCACTCGCGACGACGCCATCTATTCGGAGTGCGCGGTGGTGTCTCGTAACGGCGCCTCCGCACTGGTGCCGTCCATCCTGATCCCGTTCTTCACGGAGTTGGGGCGGGAGGTCGATAGAGCGGGATTGATCCTCCCGCCCGAGACCGCGGTGACGATCGACACGGTATCGGGCATGGTCCTCCCTGTCGATCCGGTCATCCGGGTCCCCGACGGCATGCTCGATCGTCTCTCGACCATCAGCTCGTCCGACGGGAGGAGGGCTCACCGACAGCAAGCAGTCTCGAATGGCAAGGATGGGTCCGGTCGGACCCCTCTCGCCGTCGACTTCTTGTGTTCTATCGGCGACGCGGAGGAGCCCTTCGAGCCTGCCTCTCCCGCCACGGGCCTGTACCGCCTGTCCAGCCACACGCTCAACTTCCCGGCGCTGGGCGGGGACGCCCTTCGCGGCGCCGCTCGCCTTGTCGAGCGTGCGGAGTGCCGAACGCTCCAGGCCGCAGGTCCGCTCGACATGCTGCGTGCTCTTGTCGCCGTCCTGGATCGATCTCCGGCGTAGGAAAACTACGTCGACCCGAGGCGATTGCCGTAGGGAAATTACGCTCGGCGAAACTGCAAGTTACCTCGTGCTGAGGTTGCGGCAGGAGCCCAAGAGGATCAGGGTTTGGAATGCTGACCTGAGGAAGGGAGGTGAATCTTGGAATCAGAGACGCAAGAGAGAGAACTTTCCCGCCGCGATCTTCTCAAGAGGATCGGCGCCGGCGCGGCCGTGGCCTGGTCTGCCCCAATCCTGACCAGCCTCGGAGCGAAGGCGCTCGCCGGGGGTGGGGGTGAACCGGCCTACCGCAAGCGGTGCGGGGCGCCGTGCGACACCATCACGCTATGCGCATTCACCCGTCAAGGCGACGTCGACGGCCTGTGCGGGTGTAGCGCGGACACAGAGGGCGACTGCGTGTGTTGGGCGAACTGTTTCTGTTCAGACGCAAGCGCCTGTGCCAGCAAGTCAGACTGTCCCGCGGGCTACAACTGCATCCCGAACACGGGCTGTGGGGCTGGCGGAATCTGTCTGCCCTCATGCGGGAAGTCGTGTATCGGTGACGCGAGGTCGGGCCGTAGGGCCCTCAACCTCAGCTAACCGAAGACGACGGATCCATCGAACAGGGGCCTCCCGCGGGGCCCCTGTTCGCGTTCTCAGTCGAGCCAAGGGAGCCGCACACCGCGCTCCCTGGCGATCTCGATGGCGGCCTCGTAGCCGGCGTCGGCGTGGCGAATGACCCCCATGCCCGGATCGGTGGTCAGCACCCGCTCGAGCCGGGCGGCCGCGTCCTCCGTGCCGTCGGCTACAACCACCATCCCGGCGTGGATCGAGTAGCCGATCCCCACCCCCCCGCCGTGATGCACGCTGACCCAGTGGGCGCCTGCCGCCGTGTTGACCAGAGCATTCAGGATCGGCCAGTCGGCGATGGCGTCCGAGCCGTCGCGCATCCCCTCGGTCTCCCGGTAGGGAGAGGCCACGCTCCCCGCGTCCAGATGATCACGACCTATCACGATCGGGGCAGAGACCTCCCCCGAGCGCACGAGCTCGTTGATCGCGAGGCCGGCCAGCGCACGCTCTCCGTAGCCGAGCCAGCAGATCCGGGCCGGCAGCCCCTGGAACGCCACGCGCTCCTGCGCCAGATGGAGCCAGCGGGCCAGCCGCTCGTCTGCCGGGAACAGCGCCGCGATGACCCGATCCGTCGCGAGGATGTCGGCAGGGTCTCCCGAAAGCGCCGCCCATCGGAACGGGCCCTTCCCCTGGCAGAACATCGGCCGGATGAAGGCCGGCACGAAGCCCGGATAGTCGAACGCCCGGTCGTAGCCGCCGGTCCTGGCTCCCGCTCGAAGGTTGTTCCCATAGTCGAAGACGATCGATCCCCGGTCGAGGTACCCCACCATGGCCTCGACGTGCCGGGCCATGGACGAGTACGCCCGGGTCGTGTACTCCGCGGGAGACCGCATCCGCAGGTCCGCGGCCTGCTCCGGGGTGAGGTCGGTCGGCACGTATCCGCCGAGGGGGTCGTGCGCGCTCGTCTGGTCGGTCACGACGTCGACGGCGACCCCCCGGCGGAGGAGGTCGGGAACGACGTCTGCCGCGTTTCCGAGGAGGCCGATGGATACCGCCTCGCCCGCGCCTTTCGCCTCCTCCACCCACGCGATCGCCGTGTCCAGATCGTCGGTCTCCCGATCGAGGTACCCGGTCTTGATCCGCCGCTCGATGCGGGAGGGATCGATCTCCACGCATAGCGCAACGCCCTCGTTCATCGTTACGGCAAGCGGCTGGGCGCCCCCCATGCCCCCGAGGCCGGCCGTGAGGACCAGGCGACCCTTGAGAGTCCCGTCGAACCGCTGGGTCGCCAGCTCGGCCAGGGTCTCGTAGGTCCCTTGCAGGATGCCCTGCGTGCCGATGTAGATCCACGATCCGGCGGTCATCTGACCGTACATGGTGAGACCCGCCGCCTCGAGCTCCCGGAAGGTCTCCCAGTCGGCCCACTTGGGCACCAGCATGGCGTTGGAGATGAGCACGCGGGGCGCGAAGGAATGCGTCCGGAAGACGCCCACGGGCTTCCCCGACTGCACCAGGAGGGTCTCGTCGTCCTCCAGCCCTCGAAGAGCCGACACGATGCGATCGAACGCGTCCCAGGAGCGCGCCGCCTTTCCCGTTCCCCCGTACACGACGAGGTCCTCTGGCCGCTCCGCCACCTCGGGGTCGAGGTTGTTCATGAGCATCCGAAGGGCCGCCTCCTGCGGCCAGCTCTTGCACGTGAGGCCGGATCCGCGTGGCGCCCGAATCTCCCGAGCCGCGTCCATGTCCCCTCAGCATGGGCGACGCCTGCCGGGGCTCGCAACTTTGCTCCGGCAGGCGCTTCGGGTTCGTCGGCCGATCGTCCGATACCCGAGATCAGGGGCGAGCCGATATCGTGTCGCTGACGTGCGGGAGCGGCGTCCCCGATCGGGACGAACGCCTTCACCGAAGGAGGAACGGCCATGCGCAGGTTGATTGGAACGATGATCGCCCTCGTCGCGGTCCCGTCGGGCATCGCGGGCGCCTCGCCTTCGGCGATCGGGGCCGAGCCTGTCGCGACCGGGCTCGCCTTTCCCGCCGCCTTCACCTTCGCGGCGGACGGCCGCATCTTCTATGGGGAGCGGTTCACCGGCGAGATCCGCGAATACGACCCATCCTCCGGGTCCGATCAGCTCTTCTACACGGTGACGAAGCTCGAGACGAGCGGCGAACGGGGTCTCCTCGGAATCGCCCTGCACCCGAACTACCCCTTCACGCCCTTCGTCTACGCCTACGCCACCCGGAACGTCCAGGGGGAGATCAGGAATCAGATCGTGCGGATCACGGACAGACGGGACGGGACGGCGCCCGGTTGCTGTGGCAGGGCGATCTTCTCGAGCGACACCGTCTCGGGCTCCTACCACGACGGCGGCCGGATCCTCTTCGGGCCGGACGGGATGCTGTACGCGATCGTCGGCGAGGCCCACGAGCCGGCGAACGCCCAGAACCTCGACAACGCTGCCGGAAAGATCCACCGGATGACCGATGCCGGCGCGCCCGCGCCCGGCAACCCCTTCCCGGGGAGCACGATCTTCGCCTACGGCATCCGCAATTCCTTCGGGTTCACGTTCGATCCGCTGAACGGTCGACTGTGGGAGACGGAGAACGGCCCGGCGTGCAACGACGAGGTGAACCTGGTTCGTTCCGGCCGCAACTACGCCTGGGGTCCGAGCCAGACTTGCTCGACTCCGCCACCGGCGCCCCAGAACACCAACCAGGACGGGCCGAACCCGCAGTTGCCGGAGACGTGGTTCACGCCCACCATCGCGCCGACCGGAGACGCGTTCTGTGTCGGCTGCGGCCTCTCGGGCAGTGAGGGGGCGCTGTTCTTCGGCGCCTGGAACACAGGCCAGATCCGCCGTGCCGTTCTGAGCGGCGACCGGAAGGACATCGCGTCGCTCAGCGTCGTATACGACCACGGCGACGGCATCCTCTCCATGGAACGCGGCCCCGATCAGGCCCTCTACTTCAGCGAGCCCGACGGAATCTACCGCCTCGTCGACGCCTAGCTCCAGGAGCGATGCCTCCGGGCATCGTGGAGAATGGACCCGGACCGTGCGGGTCCCCGATGGAGGTGGCCGGGCCATGCAGGTGATGGACACGTTCCTCGACGCCGTTGGCGCGACGCCTCTCGTGCGCCTGAGCAAGGTCGCCCGAGGCGTCAGGCCCACGATTCTCGCGAAGCTCGAGATGCTCAATCCGGGTGGCAGCGTGAAGGACCGGATCGGCCTGCGAATGATCGAGGCCGCCGAGCGTGAGGGGCTCCTGAAGCCCGGGGGAACGATCGTCGAACCGACGTCCGGCAACACCGGACACGGGCTCGCCATCGCGGCGGCCATCAAGGGCTACAAGTGCATCTTCGTGATGCCGGACAAGATGAGCCAGGAGAAGGTCGCGCTGCTCCGCGCCTATGGAGCCGAGGTCGTCATCACGCCCACGGCGGTCGCCCCCGAGTCCCCGGAGTCGTACTACCGAGTCGCCGATCGGCTGACCGAGGAGATCCCGGGCGCCTTCCAGCCGAACCAGTACTTCAACGACGTTAATCCCACGACCCACTACCAGACGACCGGACCGGAGATATGGGATCAGACCGACGGGCGGATCGACGTGCTGGTCGCCGGGGTGGGGACCGGCGGCACTATCACGGGATGCGCCCGGTATCTGAAGGAGCAGAGGCCCGACCTCATGGTCGTCGGCGCCGACCCCGAGGGTTCGCTTTTCTCCGGCGACGAACCACGCCCCTACCTGACGGAGGGGATCGGTGAGGACTTCTGGCCGGAGACCTTCGACCCGAGGGTCGTGGACCGCTACGTGCGCGTCTCGGACCGTGACTCCTTCCTGACGGCCCGAGCGATCACGAGACAGGAGGGGATCCTCGTCGGGGGATCCGCCGGCACGGCGGTCTTCGCGGCGCTCACAGTGGCTCGGGAGCTCCCGGAGGACACGCTCATCGTGGTCATCCTGCCGGACACGGGCCGCAACTACCTTTCGAAGCTCTACTCCGACTCCTGGATGTTGCAGTACGGCTTCCTCGATAGACCGGAGATGATCCGGGTCGAGGAGGTGCTGCTCGCCAAGCACGGCGCCATCCCACCCCTGGTCGCGATCGCCGCGAACGAGAAGGTCCGGCAGGCCATCGACCGGCTCCAGCAATACGGCATCTCCCAAGCGCCGGTCATGAGGGGAGAGACCTCGGAGGTGAGCGGCGTGGTGGGATCGATTCGCGAACGCAACGTCCTCGACCGCCTCTTCCGAGACCCGGACGCCTTGCAGGCCGACGTGGCGGAGGTCATGGCGGCGCCCTTCCCGTTGGTCGAGTTCGACGATCCCATCGAGGTGGCCTTCGCGGAGCTGCAGCACGGCCCGGCGGTCATCGTGGCGAAGAAGGGGGAGATGCTGGGCATCCTCACTCGAGCGGATCTGCTGGAGTTTCTCGCCCACCGGCAGGGCGCCTGACACCCGCGGCCACACATGCCCGTCGTATTGGGTGTCGACGTCTCCCTCGGGCGGGGCCTCGACGTGGTGCTCATGGAAGAGCATGTGGTGAAGGAATCGTGGAGCCGCCTCGGCCCGTCTGGGCTCGGGGACCTGCTCCACCGGCACCGGCCGGACGCCGTGGCCATCGATGCCCCCCCGTCGGCCGGGCTGGGCCTCCTGCGAGATGAAGCCGAGCGGCGCCGGCTGCCCTTCCCTCCTCCTCCCGGCAAGCATCTCGGCCGACGCATAGCCGAGTACGAGCTGTCGCGACGGGGTATCGGCTCGCACCAGACTCACTACCACGAGCGGGCGCTCTTCTCCTGGATGACGGCCGGCTTCGAGACGTACAGGGTCGCGGCCAGCGCCGGTTACCCGCCATACCTCGGAGGAACGCCACGCGATCGGACCGCTCTCGAGGTGTTCCCGTACGCGTCGTACGTGGCACTTGCCGGCTGCCTCTCCGCCGGACGACGATGGCGGCTGGGCTGGCGCCGATCGATCCTCGACGCCGGTGGGGTGGTCGGCCTACCCGCGGACGCCGGCATCGATCTGGTGGATGCCGCCGCCGCCGCTCTCACGGGGGAGCGATTCCTCCGAGGCGACGGCGGGTTCATAGGGGATCCTCGCGAGGGCGTCATCGTCCTTCCCGTTCCGGCGCTCGAAGATCGTTACCGACGCTGCCCGCAGCCCGAGAACGCCCCCGCACAGGCGCGCCTGCGAGTGGCGCGGCGGCTGTGCGAGTGTGGCTGTGGCGGCTCTGTCAGGCGCCGGTTCGTGCCGGGGCA
The DNA here is from genome assembly GCA_013817655.1 of Actinosomnolentus pattersoniae (SeqCode). GTDB lineage: Bacteria > Actinomycetota > UBA4738 > UBA4738 > UBA4738 > JACDCJ01. Next base: position 2,629 of record JACDCJ010000021.1, on the reverse strand, counting down.
CGCGTCGAAGCTGCGGTCGAGGCTCCTTCGGGAGGCTCGTGTGGGGCGGGCCGCGGAGGACCAGCTCCGACGCCTCGGCTGGCTTCGTCACCTCGAGAAGAGAGGTCCACCGACATGAGCGACCGGGAAGACCTGCGGTTTGAGACGAAGGCGATCCATGCGGGCCAGGAGCCCGAGCCGACGTACGGGGCGGTGTCCGTCCCTATCTATCAGACGTCCACCTATCTGCAGGACGCCGTCGGGAAGCACCGCGGATACGAGTACGCGCGAACGGGCAACCCCACCCGGACGGCGCTCGAGACCGCCCTCGCGGCTCTGGAGGGCGCCCCGCACGCCCTGTGCTTCGCGTCCGGCATGGCCGCGGAGGCAACCTTCCTGTACCTACTGAGGCCCGGCGATCACGTCGTGCTCGGCGACGACGTGTACGGGGGGACGTACCGGCTGCTCTCGAAGGTGCTGGCCGGGTGGAACGTCGAGTTCGACGTCGTCGACCTGACGGACCTCGATGCGACCCGCAAGGCCGTTCGCGAAGAGACGCGGGTCGTGTGGTGCGAGACGCCCACGAATCCGCTGTTGAAGATCGTCGACATCGCGGAGATCGCCGCGATCGCGAGAGAGGCGGGGGCCTGGTGCGTAGTCGACAACACGTTCGCCTCCCCCTACCTGCAGCAGCCGATCGCGTTGGGGGCCGACGTGGTGGTCCACTCCTCGACCAAGTACCTGGGCGGGCACTCCGACGCGGTGGGCGGCTGCCTCGTCACGACCGATCCGGAGGTCCACGAGCGACTGCTGTTCCTGCAGAACGCGGCCGGCGCCGTGCCGGGCCCGATGGATTGCTTCCTGGTCCTTCGGGGGCTCAAGACACTGGCGGTCCGCATGGACGCACACTGCAGGAACGCCGGACGGATCGCCGAGTTTCTCAAGTCCCACGAAAAGGTCAGGAAGGTTTACTATCCCGGCCTGCCGTCCCACCCCGGGCATGAGACAGCGTCCCAACAGATGATGGGGTTCGGCGGGATGGTCTCCTTCGAGACGGTGACCGAGGCGATCGCCCTCGATGTTTGCGGTCGGACGAAGCTCTTCTTCCTCGCCGAGTCCCTCGGCGGCGTGGAGTCGCTCATCGAGCACCCCGGCAGGATGACTCACATGAGCGTGGCCGGGTCGCCGCTCGAGGTCTCCCCCGCACTCGTCCGCCTCTCCGTCGGCATCGAACATCCGGACGACCTGATGGAGGACCTGGCGCAGGCCCTCGGGTAGGACGGGACCCGGAGCCCCTCAGGACTTCGGGCGTTTCATGTAGGCGACGACCGACACGTCTCCGGCCGGCGTCGGCTGCGCGACAACGCTCACGAGCTCCCAGCCGTCCTCTCCGAATGTATCGAGGATGTCCCCGGGGTTGTGGGGCAGGAGCGGCGCCACCCAGTACTCCCATTGCTGCATCAGCCCACCTCCATTCGTTGATGCTCCACCAGCATGCAGAGGTCCATCACGACGTCCATGCCACCCTCTATGGCGATGCGGCGAGCCTCATCGCTCACGATTCCCACCTGGAGCCACAGCACCTTGGCGCCGATCCGCAAGGCCTCCGTCGCTATGGCGGGTGTGTGTTCCGGACGGCGGAACACATCCACGATGTCGACCGGCTCCGGGACGTCGAGCAGCGAGGGAAAGGCCGGCTCCCCCAGTACCTTCGTCTCGTTCGGGTTCACCGGGAGGATCCGGTACCCCTCGTCCTGGAGGTACCGGGCGACGTGATTTGAAGGACGCGTCTCGTCCGAGGAGAGTCCTATGACCGCGATCGTCTTCGCGTTGCGGAGGATCGAGGCGATACGTTCGTCACTCGGACGGCCGGGGAGCGAGGGCCACACGTCAGGCGCCCTCGCGGACCGGCACTCCCGAGTCCCTGAGCATCTCGATGAAAGCCCAGAGGATCCTTCCAGTCGCCCCCCAGATCACCGAGCCCTCCATGTCGTAGACGAACGTGCGGAACTCCCGGCCCGCGTACTCGAAGTCGCGCTCCCCGCCCACTTCGGCCAGGTCCCTCAGGGGGAACTTCAGAACCTCGGCAATCTCCGCCGGGTTCGGCGTGAAACGCGGGTCTTCCCAGAGCATGCCGACGAACGGCACGACGAGGATGCCGCTGACGTGCGTGTGCACCGGCTCGAGGGTCCCGAGCAGCTCGACGTCCGAAGCGAGCAGCCCGAGCTCCTCCTCCGCCTCCCGCAGAACGGCGTGGGGAAGGTCCTCCCCGGGGTCAACGAGCCCGCCGGGAAACGAGATCTCGCCCGGGTGCCGAGTGAGTGTCTCCGTCCGACGCGTGAAGACCACGCTGGCCTCGGCCCCCGCGGCAAGCACCGGGATCAGGACGGCGGCCAGGCGTCGGCCAGGTTCGGAACGGAGGTGCGGCGCCGGTCGCAACGCATCCCGAAGGCGGCTGCGAAGCTCTTCGGCGGGATACATTCGACGACCATAGTAACGAGGCGATCTCGTTGAAACGGTCGACGGCTTCGCCGGGGGAAGCGAGCTTGGAGGAGGGGCCATGACGAAGAAGCGAGTTAGCGCGAACCGGCCCTGGGAGGCGATGGTCGGCTACTCGCGAGCGGTTCGCTCCGGGGACACGATCGAGGTC